>CAMWOD010000216.1 GCA_947175715.1 uncultured Porphyromonadaceae bacterium | reverse complement strand
GAAATCCACCCGCACCGGCTATCAGCATATATATTACTAACATAACTTCGATGAATTAAGAGTTTGACTTAGATGTAGTGGCTGCAGCTGCGGCGGGGCGACGGATACAAGCAGCGCCAAGAGCTACCATTGCGATACCAAACACGAGAGTGCAGGCCATATAGAACACAAACATACCGCTGTCGCCCCTCTCGAGGAGTGAGATCATATCGTCGGAGAATGACGAAAAGGTAGTGAGACCTCCGCAGAAACCGGTGATCCAAAGCAGATTCTGTGTGTGGCTCAGACGTCCGGTCTTATCAAGATAGCCATAGAGCACTCCGATTACAAGACATCCCACCATATTGGCCATGAATGTGCCTAAGGGGAAAGACAGATGACATATTGCGCCACCGAGCGAGTCGGAGAGGAAGCGCAGGCAGGTGCCGAGAAATCCTCCAGCGCCAGCGATCATTGTAGCTTTAAACATAATGAATAATTATTTATACTTAGAGATTTTGGTTGCGATGAACACTGCCGACACACTCATCGTGTCGATTCATTATCTTTAACAATAGCCGTCGTCAAAAAGTTCTTTTACCAAGCAACAGCATCCAGCCATCAACCTCTTAACTAATCTTTGGCAATCTGAACAAATTATTAATCCGACCGTTGTAAATACAGAGCGTGTTCACTATTTCACACTTACAACACACACAAGAAACACACACGATTGCTCAACCGGGCATCTTAATCAAAATTCAGTATATATGGACAAGACAATTTCCAAGGCGCAGATTAAAGACGCCGTCCAAGAGGCTTATGAAGAAAGTAAAGGTATCACCGGCGGCCACAATGCCGATTACATCCCTTTCCTGGCCAATGTTGATCCGAACCTGTTCGGTCTTAGTGTAACACTGCTCGATGGCACCACCTATTCGGTGGGCGACACCGACTACAAGTTTGGCATCGAATCCGTATCAAAAGTTCTCACCGCCATCCTAATTCTAAAGCAACACGGCGCTGATGCCGTACTTAAGCAGATTGGAGCCGATGCTACCGGCCTTCCATTCAACTCTATCTTTGCGATCCTGCTCGAAAACGACCATCCCTCAACCCCTCTGGTCAATGCCGGCGCAATCACCGCATGCTCTATGGTAGAACCTAAGGGTGACTCATGGGGCAAATGGGAAGCCATCATCAACAATATCACAGCCCTTTGCGGCTCGGAGGCTCAGGTACTCGACGAGCTATACCGTTCGGAGAGCGAAACCAACTTCAACAACCGAGCCATAGCATGGCTGCTCAAGAACTACAACCGTATATACGATGATGTGCCTATGAGCCTTGACCTGTACACGCGCCAGTGCTCGGTAGGTATCACAGCCGAGCAACTTGCCATCTGCGCAGGCACAATAGCCAACGGAGGTCTTAATCCTGTAACTAAGGAGCAGGTATTCGCCAAAGAGCTCGCACCAAAAATCACGACATTGATTTCTACCGTAGGATTTTATCAGAACACCGGCGACTGGCTCTACACATCGGGTATTCCCGCAAAGAGCGGTGTAGGCGGCGGTGTACTCGGCGTAATGCCCGGCGTGATGGGTATCGCAGCCTTCGCTCCCCCATTGGACGTAGCCGGCAACTCAGTCAAGGCCCAGGCCGCTGTAAAGGCCGTAATGCAGAAGTTGGACCTCGGCGTATTTAACGGAGATCGCGTTACAATAACAGAATAGTATAATTAAAAAACACACATTATTATGCAAGTCAAAACAGGTAA
Organism: uncultured Porphyromonadaceae bacterium; assembly: GCA_947175715.1. GTDB lineage: Bacteria > Bacteroidota > Bacteroidia > Bacteroidales > Muribaculaceae > JAJPXC01. The sequence goes on along the minus strand of CAMWOD010000216.1, from coordinate 1,359 downwards.
GGGCACCATCTCCATGATGGTTGTCCTGGCGATATGGTCGCTTTCGCTTGCTGTAGACCTTCCAGGCCTTGCAGTTACTCCAATCGAGGGTCAGTTACGTTCCATCTTTCAAGACGCCACTGATTTTAAAATCCAACTTCTTACAGTGTTACCCAACCTGGTGATCATCCCCTTCGTGCTTCTTTCGGGTAAACTATCTGAATCACGCCACAAGATTGCGGTGATCGCCGCAGGTACTATACTTTATATCGCGGCAGGTGCGCTGTCGATCTTCTCCAGCTCGCTCAACATGCTTATCTTGCTCAGCTGCTTGCTCGGCGCCGGTTGCGGTCTTATACTCCCGTTCTCTACGGGTCTTATCGCCGATGTATTCTCAGGCAAGTACCGCATGAAACAGATGGGTATCATATCGGCTATCGGTAATGTGGCACTTGTGCTTGCTACATTTGTTGTAGGTTTCCTCGCCGCCAAGAGCTGGCACTTACCCTTCCTGGTATACCTGCTCCCTCTGCTCTCATTGATTCTTATCCCGTTCTTGCGTAAGATACCTCAGAGCGACTACGACCAGCCTGCTACCGACGACTCAGCAACTTCTAAGTCAAGCTCTGCCACATCAGGCACAACCCAGACCGCTGCTACAGTTCCCGCAGTCGATGCCGACGGATTCTCTACCAAAGGCCAGACCGTAAAAGGAGGTTTCTACGTCGGACGTACCGTATGGTTGCTTCTTGCATACTTCTTCTTTGTATTCGCAACCTGTATCCCCTGCTACTATCTGCCTAACTTCAAATGGATCGACGCCGAGTCGGCCTCGACCATGACATCGGTATTCTACTTCGCAATGTTCGTAGTCGGCCTGGCCCTTACCCCTTGTATGAAACTATTCCGCAAGGGCACATTCATCGCCGCCACGGCAATGATAGTAGGAGGTTTCGCTCTCTTTGTGTTCACACACTCAATCGTGCTATACATCATAGCTGCAGCCATCTGCGGTCTTGGTAATGGTATCGCACAACCTATCTTCTATACTAAAGCGACCGAAGTTGTCGTAAGCGACAGCAAGTCGACCCTATCACTCGCATACCTGCAGGTAGCCAACTATGTTGCCATCTCACTTGTGCCTGTCATCATCGGTGCGGCCCGCTATATCTTCGGCCAGCCCACAAGCACACTCTTCCCCTTTGTGTTCGTAGGCATAGCTACAGCAATCGTATTGGTATTCGTAATTATCCGTTCCGGCCGATTCGTATTCGGAATGAGCAAGAACTACTACGAATAATCACTACTTAACATCTCAGAACTAATTAAAATAAAATATTATGGCAACAACTGAAAAAACAAAACCCCGTATACTTATCA
>CAMWOD010000215.1 GCA_947175715.1 uncultured Porphyromonadaceae bacterium | reverse complement strand
GTTATATGTTAAGATGTTTAGTCATTGGTCTGAGAGTATAGCCATGCTATCTCGTCGGCCCACTTGCTGTCGTCGGGAGTTTCGAGTATCAGTGGTATGTTGTCAAAACGGCTATCCTGCATCAAGCGTGTGAAAAATTCTTTTCCAAGATACCCGTCACCTATCTGCTCATGGCGGTCGATGTGCGAGCCATGCTCGCGCTTTGAGTCGTTGAGGTGCATACCGTTGAGGTATTTGAAGCCGATGATGCGCTCAAAGTCGTCCCATGTGCGGTTGTAGCCCTCTACGGTCGCCATATCGTAGCCCGCTGTGAAGCTATGACAGGTATCAACACATACGCCTACTCGCGATTTGTCGTCAACATGGTCGATGATGCGGGCTATCTGCTCAAAGGTGTGTCCGAGATTGCTCCCCTGCCCTGCTGTTGACTCTATCACGGCTTTAACGCCGTTGGTTTCATTGAGCGCTATGTTGATTGACTCGGCTATCAGGTCGAGGCATTCATCAATAGGCATCTGATTGAGATGGCTGCCGGGATGGAAGTTGAGCATTGTCAATCCAAGCCGTTCGCATCGCTTCATTTCGTCAATAAAAAGCTCACGTGACTTAGCCAATTTCTCAGCGTCGGGCGATCCAAGATTGATTAGGAAGCTGTCGTGTGGCAATATCACTGAGGCATCATATCCATTGGCGGCACAATTGGCCTTGAAAGCCTCCGCCTCCTTATCGGATATGGGTTTAACTTTCCACCTCGATGGATTTCCGGTAAAAAGCGCAAATGACTTGGCACCTATCTCAGCAGCTCTCAGTGGCGCTTCGCTCACGCCGTTGGCGGTTGAAACGTGTGCTCCTATATATTTCATATTGATTCTTTCGTTTGGTGTAAGTAGATATTACCGCGAATTTACGTAATTCTAACCAACTTTCGACTTGTTGAGTCTAAAAACTTACATTAAAAAAGTTGTGCTATCTATTTAGCCCTTATGAGCCTTCTCCCCAAGATGTGTGAAGCTACCCCACGGCTGAGCAAATAGGCCACAAAAGCCAACCAAAGCCCATGATTTCCCATGATCGGCATCAGCCAAAAAAGTAAACCAAAGAATACTAACATCGCAATGGCAATGGCTATCAGCATCTTGCGGGTCATTGTCGCTCCTATAAAAATGCCATCCCATGTGAACGTTGCAAATCCAGCAAATGGTATGGTCACAGCCCACCAATAATACTCATGTGCTGTAGCCGTTACGTCGGGTTGACTGCTCAACAAGCTGATTATTATGTCACCACTTACGGCGTATACGATAGTGAAAAAAGATGCCACAACAACACCCCAACGCAAAAGGGAGTGTATATAATCAGAAACTTCACGGTGTTTTTGAGCTCCAATGGCCTTGCCTATCACCGCCTCACCGGCAAATGCGAATCCATCCATAAAGTAACTCATCAGCATGAACAACTGCATCAACACAGCATTTGCCGCCAAGATTTCAGTGCCTTGCACCGATCCGCTGCGAGTGAACCACAGAGTCACTGCTATCATGCATAATGTGCGAAGAAATATGTCGCTATTGACGGTGAAGAACCGTCTGATACTCCCCCACTCCATCATATCGCGCCATTTGGTAAGCTTTACTTTATATCTTCTACAGAGTAATAGCCCCACTAACAATCCTACCCATTGGGCCAACATTGTGCCGGTGGCAAGACCCTCTACACCCCACTTCATTCCATATACCAGTGTAGTGCTCAACGCAATATTCACCACATTGATCAGAATTGACATATACATTGGAGCCTTTGTGTTTTGCATCCCCAGAAACCATCCGGACAATGTGTTGACTCCCATCACCGCAGGGGCTCCCCATATACACACTTCCACATATTGGTATGCATATCGGAACTCTTCGGGATCTGCGCCCATGAAATTGAGTGTAAAACGCGCTACAATAGGTGCTGTAGCTATCATCAATACACCAAGCGCTGCGGCCACAAATAGTCCGCGGAATAGTGAGAGGCTGCTTGAATGAGTGTCGCCTGCTCCAACAGCCTGAGCCGTGATGCCACTTGTGCCTGCACGGAGAAAGCCGAAACACCAATACAGCAGATTGAATACACTCCCTCCCAACGCTATAGCGGCAATAAACACGGCGCTGCCCATGTGCCCTACTATCGCCGTATCGACCAACCCCAACAAGGGGGTGGTGATATTGGCTACAATAGACGGTATGGTCAGCGCCAGTATACTCCTATTCAGGGAGTTGAGTTTCAATCTCGTTCAGGTTTTTTATCTACACGGCAACTATCCCACAGGAAGTAGCCGATAAGCATGGCATACATTACCACCCCTGCTATCTGTAGTGTGACTGCATCAGTCTCGTTGATAAATTCAAATCCGAGATAACGTGTCAAGGCAGCAAATACACCAAACAATGCACCTCCGGCAATCAAGCCTGATGCAATCAATGTGCCTCGATCATTGCGTGCCTGTGATACGGCTTTGTCCGATGAAGAACGGCTAACATACCAGGCTATCGCACCACCTACAAGTAGTGGAGCATTAAGATCCATGGGTATGAACATTCCAAGGCAGAATGCCAATGCCGGTACACCAAGCCAGTTGAGAAGCAGGGCCAATATGGCGCCGGTCATATACAGAATCCAGGGGGTGTCACCACCCATCATCAGTGGCTCTATCACTTTGGCCATAGCGTTGGCCTGTGGGGCTGTGAGGGCATTATCGCCGGTGAAGCCGTATGTTTCGTTAAGCACCATGATTACGCCACCCACGGTTGCGGCCGATACCAATGTACCGAGGAATTTCCATGACTCCTGTTTTTTAGGAGTCGAGCCAAGCCAGTAACCTACTTTTAGATCGGTGACAAATCCACCTGCCATTGATAGTGCTGTACAGACTACACCACCTATTACCATTGATGCAACGATACCCGAAGTGCCGTTCAAACCGATGGCGACAAATATCGCAGATGCTACAATCAGCGTCATCAGAGTCATACCCGACACGGGGTTGGAACCTACGATGGCAATTGCGTTGGCTGCAACAGTGGTAAACAGAAATGCTATTACCGTAACTACAGCCCAAGCCACAAGAGCCTGCCAGAAAGTGTGGATCACACCAAACCAGAAGAA
>CAMWOD010000214.1 GCA_947175715.1 uncultured Porphyromonadaceae bacterium | reverse complement strand
TCCCGAGGTGAGTTTTACTCCACGACCTATCTCTACCCTCTCAAATGGTAGTTCCATAGGATTGTCATGCGCATTGCCGCGAGGGTAGCGGATGGCCATAGGTCCTCGATCGCCAGGTAACTGTGCGGTGTAAAGCAGATTGCGTAGCATCTCGCCATTGCGAGGAGCGGCAACCACCATATTGGGAATGGAACGAAGATAGCTTAAGTCAAATGCGCCATGGTGGGTCACGCCATCCTCACCGACCAGTCCGGCACGGTCGATGCAGAAGGTCACAGGAAGCCTTTGGATAGCTATATCATGTATTATATGATCGTAACCACGCTGCAGGAATGACGAATATATTGCTACAAACGGGAGCATTCCGTCCTTAGCTAAGCCTCCGGCAAAAGTCACTGCGTGACCCTCGGAAATGCCTACATCGAACACCCGCTGAGGTTGTGCCTCCTGTAGCAGGCACATCGATGTGCCTGATGGCATAGCGGCTGTGATTCCCACTATTTTGGGATTTTTTTCGGCAAGTTCAACCAATGTTTTGCCGAAAATTTCCTGATATTTGGGATAAGTCGATTTAGATTCGGGACGTTCACCGGTAGTGGGATCGAATTTTCCGGGAGCGTGCCAAGTGGCGGGATCTATCTCGGCTGGTTCATAACCTTTCCCCTTCACTGTACGAAGATGCAGTATGCGCGGCCCATCCATATCCTTGATGTCGCTCAGCACTCTCACTAATCGCTCCACGTCGTGACCGTCAATCGGACCGAAATAACGTATGTTGAGACCCTCAAATATGTTTTGCTCATGTGTAATGAGCGATTTCAGTGAGTTGTTAAAGCGGAGTATTGAGCCGCGGCGACGCTCGGATATGAGGCGCATCTTGCGCAGGGCACGGTATATTCGGTAGCGTAGCTTGTTGTAGGCTTTCGAGGTGGTGATGTGTGATAGATAACCATTGAGCGAACCCACGGCCCGATCAATCGACATGTCATTGTCGTTGAGGATAATCAGAAGGTTGTTGGGTGTGTTGGCTGCGTTGTTGATACCTTCAAATGCCAGTCCGCCGCTTATCGATGCATCTCCGATTACAGCTACGACATTGCGCCGTGGGTTATCCCCGTTAAGCTGCGAAGCCACGGCCATGCCAAGGGCGGCCGATATGGAGTTGGAGGCGTGCCCTGCGGTAAAGGTGTCGTACTCACTCTCATCAGGATTTGGAAAACCTGACAGACCGCCTAATTTACGGTTGGTAGCGAAGCGCTCGCGACGTCCTGTGAGTAACTTATGTGAATATGCCTGGTGACCCACATCCCACACAATGCGGTCGCGAGGGGTATCGAACACATAGTGGAGTGCCACCGTTAGCTCTACTGCGCCCATCGACGATGCGAAGTGTCCGGGATTGGATGATAGCTGGGTTATAAGCTCCTTACGCAGCTCTGAGCACACTTGCGGCAGTTGTGAGGGTGAAAGCTGGCGCAAGTCGCTGGGTAGGTTGATGGCATCAATTAAGCGCACATCATTGGTGTCACTTTGTTTTTCCGCCATTCTTAATATATTTTTTATACAGAGGCACAAAAACCACAATTCCCGATGCGATAACCACAAAGATTGTGTAGAATGATACCCCGCGACCTGCTATGACGAGGAAGCAAAGTACCACCCAGAGTGTGGCCAAGCATGCGAACCTGAATTTTTGTGATGCTGTCATGGTTGCCGATTTACAATATTGCAAAAATAATAATTATAAGGCAAGTGGCCTAATAATCATTAGTGAAATGGAATTTAATGGCCGGGAAATCGTTCTGTGCCATCTGCAGCACGTAGGCTGAATCGGCCAGGAATACATCACGACCATCGCGGTCAATAGCCATGAACTGATGTTTGCGTTGCTTGAAGGCGGCGAGTGCTTTTTCGTCGTCGCTCTCTATCCAGCACGCTTTGTAGAGCGATATAGGTTCCCAGCGCACTTGCGCTCCATACTCATGGAGCAGTCGGTACTGTATTACCTCAAATTGCAGCTGGCCTACGGTTCCAATCAGTCGGCGGCCATTGTATTGATTGGTGAAAAGTTGTGCCACACCTTCATCCATCAGCTGCTGAATGCCTTTGTCGAGCTGTTTCGACTTCATGGGGTCGGTATTCTCGATATATTTGAACATCTCGGGAGAGAAAGAGGGTAAACCTCTGAAATGTAACGGGGTTGATGATGCGGTAAGTGTATCGCCGATTTTAAATACACCAGTGTCAGGGAGGCCTACGATGTCGCCAGGATATGCTGTGTCAACAATGCTTTTTTTCTGAGCCATGAAGGCGGTTGGCGCGGCGAAACGAAGAGTTTTGCCTGTGCGTACTTGATGGTACGGCTCATTGCGTTCGAAAGTGCCTGAGCATACCTTGACGAAAGCTATACATGAACGGTGGTTGGGGTCCATGTTGGCGTGAATCTTGAATACAAAGCCACTGAAGTTTTCCTCTTCGGGTCGTACTTCGCGCTCCTGTGCCTGAACTGGTCGAGGTGCCGGAGCGATCTTTACGAAACAGTCAAGCAGCTCCTTGACACCAAATGTGTTGAGGGCTGAACCGAAGAATACGGGAGCCAATTCACCGCGGAGATATTCATCGACGTTGAATTCAGGGTAAACTCCTTCGATCAGTTCAAGGTCATCGCGTAGCTTCTGGGCATCCACCTCTCCAACAGTGGCGTCAATCACCGGATCGTTTATATCTTTTATCTCATGACGCTCCGAAATGGTTTGTTTGGATGGTGTAAACAGGTCGAGAGCTTTTTCGTAGATATTGTATACTCCCTTGAATTTGGCTCCGATGTTGATGGGCCAAGACAGTGGGCGCACATTGATATGCAGTTCACTTTCAAGCTCATCGAGTATGTCAAATGGGTCTCGTCCCTCACGGTCGAGCTTATTGACGAAGATGATTACAGGGGTTTTACGCATGCGACACACTTCCATCAGTCGGCGTGTCTGTTGCTCTACACCTTTGGCCACGTCGACTACTATTATTACTGAATCGACGGCTGTGAGTGTGCGATAGGTGTCCTCGGCAAAATCTTGGTGACCAGGGGTGTCGAGAATGTTGATTTTATAACCATCATAGTCGAATCCCATCACCGAAGTTGCCACCGAAATGCCGCGCTGTTTCTCAA
>CAMWOD010000213.1 GCA_947175715.1 uncultured Porphyromonadaceae bacterium | reverse complement strand
GAGTTATGCGGTGGCATAATGACTGAAACAAGTGGATAAAAGCATCAATGGACGACCGAGGCGATAGGAATATCAAGCGTAGTAAACGATAAAAATACAACAAGATTTAAATAATTTACCAACAAAAATGCCTGTCAACCCACGAAAAGTTAGCAACGCATCGCATCTCTTCGGCGCTTTTTGCCCTGTGTCTCAGTCACAGTGCCACAGCACTGCTCCATCGACACAAGTCAAAATTCACTCCAAGATATGCGACCCTGTTTTTAACAAATATTAGGGAACGGGCTCTTAACCAACTATTTTAAATTATGGGAAAATTTCTTAGCGATTTCAAGGAGTTTGCCATGCGTGGCAATATAGTCGACATGGCTGTCGGTGTGATCATCGGCGGTGCCTTTGGCAAAATCGTATCTTCGCTGGTCAACGACATCATCATGCCTCTGATGGCTGTATGCACCGGTGGGCTCAGCTTCATCGACAAGAAAATTGTGCTCGCTGATGCCACTGCCACAACTGCCGAGGTGGCCATCACCTACGGTGTGTTCATCCAGAATATCATCGACTTCGTGATCATCGCGCTTTCGATATTCGTGGCTCTGCGCTTCATCATGCGCTTCAAGAAGAAAGTTGAAGAAACTCCTGCTCCGGCTCCCGAGCCCACAAAGGAGGAAGTGCTTCTCACTCAAATCCGCGACCTGCTCAAGGAGCAAACCGAAAAAAAGTAAGCACTTAGCGTGCGCCCCATATTCCTGATAGGATACATGGGTTCAGGGAAATCGGCCCTCGGCCGAGCCCTTAACAGGCTTACCGGCTTGGATGTAATCGACCTCGATATGTATATCGAGCGGAGGTTTCACAAGTCGATAAGCCAGATTTTTGCCGAACGCGGAGAGTCGGGATTCCGAAGCATAGAGACGGCAATGCTCGACGAAGTTTCTAAATTTGAGGACGTTATAGTAGCATGTGGTGGCGGCACACCCTGTTTTGGCCAGAACATGGAGCTGATGAACTCGCAGGGTGTGACTGTGTGGCTCAACACCCCGGTCGACACCATCCACCGGCGGCTATGCCGTGCCAAGTCGAAGCGTCCACTCATAGCCCACATGACCGACGAGGAGCTATTTGACTACGTCAGCACATCGATTGAGGCACGCCGTCCCCACTACTCGCAAGCGCAGGTGGAGCTAACGTACTCACCTACCGAAACAGGCATCGACGCCAATGCCTCTGCCCTACAACTACTCCAGCTCATTAATATGCAGCCATGACACAGTGTACACCATCCACCGCACCTCAGCCGGCAGCTACTATCACCCGGCGACGTTCATTCACCATTGGCCTCCCCGCCAGCAGCACACTATTTCCCGTAACTCCTGAAGGAGCAGCCCGTCTGGTCGACCGCGGTTACCGCGTGAAGATGGAGGCGGGAGCCGCTAAGACCATACACTATACCGACAATCAGTATATGCTCGCAGGCGCATCGGTGGTAGACCGCAACGAAGCACTCGGGTGCGACATCGTGATACTGCCCGGACGCATCGAGTATCCCGACATACCTCACATGCGCCGCGGCGCCATGCTGCTCACATTGTGGCATCCCACAGTAGCCGACGGCTCGGTGTTGCGCCAGCTTCTTGAGCGCAGCATCATCACCGTGGCGCTCGACCTGGTGCGCGACGACCGTGGCCACACCCCATTTGCCGACATTCTGGCTGAAATCGATGGCCGCGCCGCCGTGGCTCTGGCCTCATCGCTTCTGGCCGACGCCGTCACCGGCAAGGGTATTCTACTGGGTGGCATAGCCGGCACCAACCCCTGCGAGGTCACCATCCTCGGTTCGGGCATCGCCGCCCGTGCCGCGGCCCGCTCGGCAGCCGGACTGGGCGCAACGGTAAGGATGTTTGACGACGACATCTACTCGCTGCGCGACGCTCTGCGCGAACTCGGCACATCGGTGATCGGCACGGCGCTCCAGCCTCGAGGCCTGGCCAACGCACTGCATTGGGCCGACATCGTCATCACCACCGAGATGAAACACCCGGTGAAGCTCGACTCCGACCAGGTGGCCGACATGAAGCGCGGCCTCATAGCCTTCGACCTCACCCCCAACGGCGGAGCCTTCCCATCGATGCAATCTATGGATCTGGCACAAGGCGTAGCCAAAGGCCCCATTGCCATGGGTAGGGTGTGCTACACCAACGCCCGCAACGCCGTGCCACGAACCACAGCCATGGCTCTGAGCGACACACTCATCACCATGCTCTCGGAGCTGCATACACGCGAAGGTGGAGTAGCCGATGCCCTGAAGCTGTCGCCCGGCCTGCAGAAAGGCGTACTCACATTCCTTGGTCATCCAGTGCATAAGTCGGTGGCCGAGGCCGTGAAGATGCGACAAGTCGATATAACTCTATTCCTTCACCTCACATGAGCCATTCACACAGCAAATACTATGTAGTGTGGGTGGGAAACGCACCCGGCATCTACGACTCGTGGGAGGAGTGCAAGCTACAGACAGCCAACTATCCCGGCGCGATATTCAAGTCGTTCGATACCCTCGAGGCAGCCACAGCCGCCTACCGCGGCGACCCACGCGAGCAGGTCGAAATGATACGCACCATAGCCCGGCACGCCCAATCGTCGCACGTCAACTACCACTCGATACCCGAAATACGCTTCCCCGCTATATGCGTCGACGCCGGCTGCCGACACAACCCCGGGCCGATGGACTATCAGGGTGTCGACCTCGAAACCGGCCAACGCATATTTCACGTAGGGCCACTCGACGGAGGCACCAACAACATCGGCGAGTACCTTGCCATAGTGCATGCGCTGGCACTGCTCGACAAGCGCGGCGACCACACCACCGCCATTTATAGCGACTCACGCAACGCCATCGCCTGGGTGCGCCGCCGCCACTCGGCCACCAAAGTGACACCCAACGGCCGCAACGCCAAGGTGCTTGAAATCCTGGCCCGCGCCGACCAGTGGGTAGCCACCCACCCCATCGTCAATCCCATCATCAAGTGGGACACCGAGCACTGGGGGGAAATCCCCGCCGACTTCGGCCGCAAATAATCCCCTTCAACAATATACTAAGCGGGCTGCGCAGCGGTGTGTTGCGCAGCCCGTGATGCTTCTATGGGTATTTTAGTCATATCAGGGGGGGTGGGGTTAGTGGCGT
>CAMWOD010000212.1 GCA_947175715.1 uncultured Porphyromonadaceae bacterium | reverse complement strand
ATCTTCACCCCTTCAATCTAATTCACTCGATTGCCCGACTTGTCGATGTAGAACCATTCACCGTTTTTGTTGACCTTGGCTTTACCGTCAATGAACCAGCAGGCACCATCATATATCATAGGTATCACTATTTTGCCTGATTTGTTGACAAACCCCGATTTACCATCTTTGCCAACACGAGCCAAGCCTTCGCTGAACTGGTCGGTGTCGTCATATATCAGCGGCACAACTACTTTGCCTGATTTGTTGATATAACCACTTTTCTCATCTTTTGTTACTACAGCCATCCCTTCGCTAAATCGGCTTGTATAGTCATAGTTCAGTGGAACAACAACATCTCCGGTTTTGTCGATATAGCCCCATTTCTCACCTTTTGTTACTACAGCCAACCCTTCGCTAAATCGGCTGGTATAGTCATAAACCAGAGGAACCACAATATCCCCACTTTTATCGATATAGCCCCATTTCTCATCTTTTTCAACTGGAGCCAAATCTTCGGCAAAGCCGTCGGTGTTATCCCATATAAAGGGAATCACAACATCTCCACTTTTGTCAACATAGCCACATTTTCCATTCTTCTTGACCTTAGCCAACCCTTCGCTGAAACTCCACGCGCAATCATATACAAATGGAATCACAGCTTGATTGGATTTGTTGACAAACCCCCATTTTCCATCTTTTTTGACTGCCGCCATTCCTTCGCTAAACTCCCAGGCATTATCATAAATCAATGGAATCACAATCTCACCCGATGTGTTGATAAATCCTTGGGCTCTCCCTTTCCTAACCCATGCCAAGCCTTCGCTGAACGAGACAACATCGTCATATTCGCATGGTATTATAATGTTGCCATCTATATCGGCAAACCCATATCGTCCACCATGCTCGATGATCTCAAGATCATTAGAAGCATTGCCAGCTATGCAGTGCATCAAAGATACAAGAACAAGGATACAATACTTCATAGTGTAAAATTACGTTTTTATTTAGTTCACGCGGTTACCCGCCTTGTCGATAAGGAAGGTTGCACCACCTTTTTCGACATGAGCTGTTCCTCCGCTGAATACCCAAGCATCGTCATAAATCAATGGGATCACGACTTTTCCCGATTTGTTGACGTAGCCCCATTTACCGCCTTTGCGCACTGGGACTAAACCATCTACGAATTGCCTACCGTCGTCATATATGATTGGGACACTAACTTTTCCCGATTTGTCGACGTAGCCATACTTTCCACCTTTTTTCACTTTCGCCATACCGTCAAAGAAAGGGTCTGCATGGTCATAGGACAGTGGAATTACAATATCACCAGAGGTATTGATATGGCCGTGTTTGCCTCCAATGCTCACCGCTGCCGTTCCATTCCTAAAAGGAAAGCAACCGCCATATAAAAATGGGATTACGACATCGCCCGATTTGTTTATAAAGCCGTATTTCCCGTCTTTTTTGACAGCGGCCAGCCCTTCGCTGAACGCCCCAGCATTGTCATAAATCAGCGGGATCACAATTTCTTCAGATTTGTTGATATAACCCCATTTTCCGTCTTTCTTGACTGCGGCCAAGCCTTCACTAAAATACGTTCTTGCATTGTCAAATTTTGGAGTCGGTTTTTCTTGGGGCTTTGGTTGCTCGGCTGTAGGGGTGCTTGGAGAGGTGTTTGAAGAGCTGGCTGAAGTATCCTCAGTTTTCACTTTCGGCTGCTCCTCTTTTTGATCAGTTGTTGTAGGAGCAGAGCTACTTGCCGTTACATCGTCAGTGGATGTGGGGAGGCTTGCAGAAAGATCGTTGACTTGATCTTGTTGGTCGGACTCTGCAGCGGTTGATGCTCCATCCTCGGTATTAACCAAGGAGGCTACTTGTGCTGTAGGCTGCTCGATTTCCTCGGATGATGGTTTTGTAATAAAGTATGCTGCGGCACCTCCAATTGCCAAGGCTGCGACAGCTATAATGGCAATTTTCAGACCTTTGGCCGATTTCTTTAGGGGCTTGGATGCTTCCTTTGCCTTTGCCTCGTCATTCTTTATCCTCGACTCCGCAGGCTTTGCCTTAGTGGGCTTGACTGTGGGAGTATCGACAATGGTGGCCTCGTTGGATTGACTCTTGGCACGGTGCTCGTGGTGGGTGTCATCCGCGCTGAGGGCGGAGAGGAGGGCTGAGGCATCGGGGTGGCGCTTGGTGGGTTGGAGTTGCAAAGCGCGCATTAAGGTGCTGCGCAATGCTGGGGAAAGGCTTGCGGGAAGCGCTTTCTCAAGCACTTCGGGGGTAACCTCGAGTGCGGCGGGGAGCCGCTGGCCGGTGAGGCAGAACACCATTGTGGCGGCGAGTGAATACACGTCGCTCGATGGGGAGAATGTGGTGATGCCGGTATATTGCTCTATGGGGGCGTAACCATCGCTGAATCCGCGCGAATTGATGGTCGATGTGGCCTCTCCCGACTCATCGTAGTGCTTCGACAAGCCGAAATCGATCAGCACCGGGCGCAGGTGGCCTGCATCGTCCGATGCTATCATGATATTTTGCGGCTTGATGTCGAGATGGGTTATGCGGTTGCGGTGGAGAAACGCCACGGCCTCCACAATGGGAGTCATTATCGAGAGCGTTTCATCCTCGGAGAGTTTGCCGTGAGAGGCCACATAGTCGCGCAGCGACACACCCTCGATCATCTCCATTGCGTAGTAAGCCGTATTGTTGGCCTCGAACACCTCATTGACGGTGACGATGTTGGGGTTCTTGCCGCTTATGCTGTTCAATCGGCGTGCCTCGCCGATAAAGTCTTTCCTCGTCAACTCCACGCGACTCCGGGCCGGGTCGGAGCATGACACACTCGATGTGTCATTGTCTCTGACGCAATCGGCCTTTACGAAGTGCTCCTTCAGGGCCACGTTGGCTTTGGCCTTCATCAATCCGATCGATACGGGGCAGGTGGCGCTGTAGGTGATGCCGAAGCCTCCCTGGCCCAGCACGCCGGTGATAGTGTAAGTAGTGGTAGGTGAGGTGACTTTTGAGCCAATCGGGAGAGTGTACATGGGTTTGATGATGATAAGTTGATGAGGTTGATTACGCAAAGGTAAGGTAATTATGCGTAAACTCCAAGCCGCTTATTACTGTGTTTTGAACAGTGATTACCAAATTAAAAACCGAAGTGCGACAAAAGAGCGGCTAAGACGCATAATCTCTCCTCG
>CAMWOD010000211.1 GCA_947175715.1 uncultured Porphyromonadaceae bacterium | reverse complement strand
TTGCTCGCCGATTTCATGTGGCTGAGAATCCTATGGTTGAGCAGATTGAAACGCTCCTTCCGGGAGCCAATTGCGGTGGCTGTGGCTACAGCGGTTGTCATGATTTTGCATGCAAGTGTGCCGATGCTTCATCGCTCAGCGGATTCTTTTGTCCGGGAGCTGGAGCTGATGTAATGGCCAAAATAGCAAAAATCAAGGGCGTTGACAACACAAGTGTTACCCCTAAGATTGCTGTACTCAAGTGTTATGGAACGTGTGCCAACCGCCCACAGCGTGCCAATTATGACGGCGTGCAGTCGTGTGCTCTGCTTTCGATGATTGCCGTAGGATCAACAGATTGCGCTTATGGATGCCTTGGTTGTGGTGACTGTGTGCAGGCTTGTCCTTGGGATGCTATTCACATCGACCCAACAACCGGCTTGCCAGCAGTGTCTGAAACCAAATGCGTAGGTTGTGGCAAATGCGTCACAGCTTGCCCTCGCACCATCCTGGAGCTTCGCTCCAAGGGTCCGAAAGGGAGGAGGGTGTGGGTAGCCTGCTCCAACAGGGATAAGGGAGCTATTGCCCGCAAAGAATGTTCAGCCGCATGTATAGGTTGTGGACGTTGCTCCCGAACTTGCCCCTTTGAGGCTATAACCATAGCCAACAATCTTGCATATATAGATCCGGAAAAATGTAGATTGTGCCGAAAGTGCGTGCCCGAATGTCCTACAGGAGCTATACATTGCGTAAACTTTCCTATACCAGTATCGGCTGAAAGGCCTCAATAGAATATAAACAATATAAAAACCGACCTTTGCATACATTCAAGCCAGGAGGTATACATCCTCCACAATCAAAAATAACGGCCGGAAAGCCCATTATCGATGTGGAACTTCCATATAGCGTGGTCGTTACCTTTTCACAGCATATTGGCGCTTCTGCCGTGTGCCAGGTGAAGAAGGGTGATCATGTGAATCGCGGAGATGTGGTAGCACGAGCATCAGGATTTGTGTCGGCCAATGTACATACACCGATTTCGGGTACTGTGGTGAAGATCGACAGTGCTAAAAGTGCTTACGGCCTCCCTGCCGAGACTGTGACCATAGAGGCATCGGAGGAGGATCATCAAAGCGATCTCAGCACCATCGCCTCAGCACAGCCCGTTCGCACTATAGAGGAAGCGCTTGCGCTCCCGCCCCAAGAGATAGTATCAATCATTGATGCGGCAGGAATAGTAGGACTCGGAGGAGCGGCGTTTCCCACCAAAGTTAAACTCACCCCTCCGGCAGGTTCAGTAGCCCAAGTATTGATAATCAACGGCGCGGAATGTGAGCCTTATCTCACCAACGACGATGCGCTGATGCGTAGCAATGCTATCGAGATAGTTGAGGGAATACTTATACTGATGAAAGCAGCAAAGGTCGATCGCACTATAGTGGGCATAGAAGATAACAAGCCCGAAGCCATTGCCGCTATGCGAGCTGCCGTTGCAGCAACTAAGGTTGCCGACAATGTGGAAATTATGCCCTTGAAAACTAAATATCCACAGGGAGGTGAGAAGCAACTAATCGAAGCTACAATAGGCAAAGAGGTGCAAGCGGGTAAACTCCCGATTTCGGTGGGCGCTGTTGTGCAGAATGTGGCCACAGCATTTGCGGTATATCAGGCAGTGATAATGGGTGAGCCGCTGATGTCAAGAGTCATCACAGTTACCGGCCCGTCGGTCCAGCACCCAGGCAACTATCGTGTGGCACTTGGCACAAATATGCGCGCAATTGTCGAACTGGCCGGAGGCTTTCCTGCTGATACTGGCAAAATTGTGTTGGGAGGCCCTATGATGGGACGTGCCGTGGTGTCAATTGACGCACCTACAGTGAAGGGTGTATCGGGTATCTTAATGCTCCCCGAGAGTGAGTCGCACCGAGGTAAGGTGCAGCCGTGTATTCGCTGCGCCAAGTGTGTAGAGGCTTGCCCAATGGGTCTCGAACCATACCTACTCTCCACTCTCAGTCGCCTCAATGAAATACAGCGGGCCAAATCTCTCGGAGTCATGAACTGCATCGAGTGTGGTTCGTGTAGCTATGTGTGCCCATCCTGGCGCCCAATACTCGATTACATCAGATTGGGTAAACGCTCAATCAAACTTACATCGCAATGAAACCAATACTCACCATATCTGCATCTCCCCACATACACACCCCACGCGCTGTGAGCTGGTATATGTGGCAAGTAGTTATAGCCCTTATCCCGGCTGTAGTATGCTCTTTGTATTACTTCGGTGTCGGTGCCGCCATTGTTATTGCGACGTCTATAGTGGGTTGTGTTGTCACAGAGTACCTTATCAACCGATATATGCTGGGGCGTGAGGGTACTATAGCCAACGGTTCGGCTATCCTCACCGGATTGCTTCTCGCACTGAATCTTCCATCCAATTTGCCTATCTGGGCCATATTGATAGGTTCGATAGCAGCTATCGGCATCGGAAAGATGGCTTTTGGTGGCTTGGGGTGCAATATTTTTAACCCGGCATTAGTAGGGCGAGTGTTTCTTCTAATCTCATTCCCAGTTCTTATGACAAGTTGGCCTATTCCGCTTGAAAACTCACTCAATTATACCGACGCCACCACGGGAGCTACAATTTTAGGACAACTTAAGATGGATCTTATCACCCCCGACCAGGTTGACACAGCTTCATTGCTTATGGGCAACACAGGAGGCTCGCTTGGTGAAGTGGGAAGTATAGCGCTGATTATCGGATTTGTCTATCTGGTGGCACGCCGTGTCATTACATGGCATATTCCGTTGGCTGTCGTAGGGGCGGCCGCGTTGATGTCGCTTATCGTAGGAGGCAACGTGGTTGTGGAGATTCTGTCAGGAGGTTTACTACTTGGCGCGATATTTATGGCAACCGACTACGTTACTTCACCAATGACTCACGCAGGCATGATCATCTACGGTTGTATGATAGGTATTATCACCATAATAATACGACATTTCGGCGTATATCCCGAAGGTATGTCGTTTGCGATACTTATAATGAACGGATTCGTGCCCCTCATCAATCGCTATGTGCGTCCGCATCAATTCGGAGAAAGGAGGGCCGTGTGATGAAGAAATTATCTTCCTCACTCCTGCACATGGTGGTCTCATTGGGAATAATTACCCTCATTGTGGGTGCCATCCTTGCATTGGTATATAATGT
>CAMWOD010000210.1 GCA_947175715.1 uncultured Porphyromonadaceae bacterium | reverse complement strand
AGTGAAGCCTCAACAGCCCACATCGATGTGGCCGATGCCATTGCGAAACTTAAAAAGAGTAATGTTTTTTTCATAAAATAGATATATTAGTTATTAGTTGATGTTTGCTCGTTAAATTTCTGTAGGCAAAAGTAGGTTAATTTAACAAATGTTGTCATACCCAAAATTAGGTATATTTTTAGGGGGTGATAGAGGGTGCATATTATAGTTTTTACAAATAGTTTCTAAAAAAGTTTTACTACCTTTACACCAATTAATCACGCCTATCATAATTGAGGCACAGCATGTGTATATAAAACATTGAAATTCAATGCGTAGACCTTTTTTGACCATAGCTTTGGCAATGGCAATGCTCACAGCCGGAGCGCAAATCAATTCCCCGCAGGCGGCAGGCTACCTGTCGCGAGGCCGAGGGATGGAGCTAACATCCAATTATCTTGGGGCTATTGACCAGCTCACTCATTTACAGAAGCTTTCGCCTGATGCACCCGCCGAGCGCGAGGCTATGTACCTCAAGGCTATGGCAGCCTTCGAGCGCCGTCAGTCAGACTCCCGCCAGCTCCTTGAGGCATACCTGCAGGCATATCCCGCTTCGGCCGAGCGTCTCACAGTGTCGTTGGCTATCGCCGACTGCGACTTCCTCCAGGGGAAATACGCCGAGGCTTATGCCCAATACAACCGCCTGCCTATGAGTGCGTTCGATCAGGTCAACGCCGCTTCACTATGCTTCCACCGGGGATTCTGCCTGCTGAAGCTTGGTGAGTACGACAAGGCTCGCGCTGCATTTGCCGCTCTCGACGGCTCGGGCACGTATGGCAACGCTGCTCGCTTCTATCAAGGATACGCATATTATGCCCAAGGTGACTACAAGGAAGCTGAGGCGCTATTGAAGCAGGTAGATACCTCCACCACTCCCGGCAATCTTGCCGATGCATACTTAGCCCAGATTTATTACCTACGCGGCGATTATGGTGCAGCTCTGTCGGCAGCGCGCGGATTGCTCAAGTCGAGCGTGCCTATGCCCGAAGGCTTCCGTGCCGAGGCCATGCGTATCGCCGGTGAGTCGCTTTATCACCAGGATAAGCTCGAGCAGGCCCTTAAATACCTCAACGAGTATGTGGCGGTGACCGATGAGCCCCTGCCATCAACGCTTTACATCCTTGGTCTTACCGACTATCGCCAGGGACGCTATGACGAGGCAGTAGAGGCCCTTACGCCCGTAACCCAGCTCCCCGACGCTATGGGGCAAAGCGCATACCTGCTTATAGGACAAGCGTATATGAAGCTTGGTAATGTGCATGCTGCGGCTATGGCTCTCGATAAGGCAGCGCAAATGGACTTCGACCGCAATGTGGCCGAAGTGGCATTTTACAACTATGCCATTGCCCGCACCAACGGTGGCAGGGTGCCATTTGGCAACGCTGTGGCCAATTTCGAGGAGTTTCTGCAGCGCTATCCCGACTCGCGCTACGCAGGTGAAGTTCAGGATTATATAGTCACCGGTTATGTCACCGACAACAATTATGAGGCAGCTCTCGCCAGTATCAATAAGATAAAAAAGCCCACCAACACCACCCTTTTGGCCAAGCAGCAGGTGCTCTACACCTTAGGAGTGCGTGCCTACGGTGAGGACGAGGTGATCAAGGCCGAATCGCTGTTCCGCCAGGCCAAGGCCGTAGGACGTTACAACCCCGAAGTGGCCCGCGAGTGCGACCTATGGATTGGCGATTGCGCATACGCCCAGGGGAAATATGGTGAGGCCGCAAAGAGCTATCTCGAATATGTCAACGCCACCCCCGCTTCGTCGCCCAACCGCGCCATGGGTTACTATAACCTGGGCTACGCACGCTTCAAGCAGAAGCGTTACGACGACGCTATAACCGACTTCGAGCGCTTCCTTGCTTCATCGGCAGGTAGCAGCCCTGCTCTGATAGGCGACGCTTACACACGCATCGGTGATTGCCAGTATTACCTGCGCCAGTACGACAAAGCCGCACTGTCATATCAAAAGGCCCTTGAGTCGGCGCCCGAAATAGGAGATTACGCACTTTATCAGCACGGTGTGATGGCTGGAATCAACCGTAAATACAGCGATGAGGTGAAGGCTATGGATGCGTTGCTCGAGCAATTCCCATCGTCGGCCCTCGTAGCCGATGCCATGCTGCAGAAGGCTGAGGCTCAAACCCAGATGGGCGACCTGAAATCGGCGTTGATCACTTACGGCACCCTCTCCTCGACATACCCCACTACCGAGCAGGGTCGCAGGGGTATGGTGCTTACCGGCGTCACCCTCGCCGCCATGGGCAATAAGGATGAGGCCATAGCTACCTATCGCGATGTGATAAGCCGTTATCCCACAAGCGATCAGGCCCAGCTTGCCGTTGACAATCTCAAGGAGCTGTATGCCGAGCGCGGGCAGCTCAACGCACTTACCCAATTTCTGGCAAGTGTAGATGGTGCCCCGCAGATCGACGGAGCCGAGATAGAGCAGCTTACATTCGAGACCGCCGCCAGGGATTATACCGAGCGCAACAACACCCAACGCCTTAAGGAGTATGTAAAGAATTACCCTAATGGCCGCAACGCATCACATGCCTACGAATATCTGCTCGACGCAGCGCTCGACGCCGGCAATCAGGCCGACGCATTGACCTATGCCACCGTGATTGTTGAGAAATACCCCCACTCGGCGGCAGTAGAGCGATCGCTACTGACCAAGGGCGACATCGAATTTGCGCAAGGTAAAGGTGAGAAAGCGCTCGCCACATACACCGAGCTTGAGAAGCGCGCCTCAACCCCCGATATGCAGGCGCAAGGACGTCTGGGCATGCTGCGCGTCAGCTCACAGTTGGGCCGATATGAGCAGGTGGTGGCTATCGCCGAGAAGCTGCTCGCATCGGGAGCAGCCGGTATCAACCGCGATGATGTGCTGCTCCAGCGGGGCCTGGCCTACCATAACCTTGGCGACAACGGTAAGGCTCTCGTCGACCTGAAACCGCTCACCGCCAACCCGGCTACACTCGCCGGAAGCACAGCAGCCTATTACGTAGGTCAGATCGAGCTTGACAATGGCAACCTGAAAGAGGCAAAATCGATGGCCGACAAGCTGGTTGACTCCAACACCCCTCATTTCTAATGTCTCGCCCGCTGCTTTATATTTCTTAGAGATATATAGCGCGCCGAGGGTAACGCCTT
>CAMWOD010000209.1 GCA_947175715.1 uncultured Porphyromonadaceae bacterium | reverse complement strand
ATGTATTTTGGGAGGTTCATAATTTCAAGATCCACGACTGTTACTTCGCCGAGAGCGCACGCTCAAGCCTATGGTACTCCCGCAACTGCGAAATGACCGATTGCACCGTCGATGCACCCAAGATGTTCAGACGCACACGTGGCATTAAGGTTGAGCGCACACAATTCTCTAAGGGTGAAGAAACTTTCTGGGATTGCGATGATATAGAACTCAACGACGTGTCAATTAACGACTGCGATTACCTGATGATGCATTGCCACAATGTGAAAATCACCAACTATCGTCAAGATGGAAACTATAGCTTCCAATACGCTCACGATGTTGAGATCCACAATGCCATAATCAATTCCAAAGATGCATTCTGGGAGGCGGAGAATGTGACCGTTTACGATTCTGAAATCAATGGCGAATACCTCGGGTGGTATGGAAAAAATCTGAAATTCGTACGCTGTCACCTCACTGGCGAGCAATTGCTATGCTATGTCGATGGATTGATACTGGAGGATTGTACTTTTGGCGATGATGCTAATCTTCTATTTGAATACTCTACAGTCGATGCCAACATAAAGGGTAATCTGGTGAGTGTAAAGAATCCCACATCTGGACGCATCGTGGCCGACTCAATCGGAGAGGTTATCATCGACAAGAATCTTAAGGCTCCAGGCAATTGTGAAATCATAGTACGCGGATAAGGTCACGCATCACAGCATCCGACCTCAGCCATTGTCTTTGTGGAATATATAAGCGGTCACCCTCACGCACCAACATACCGGATGTGAGGTGTGGCCGCACATCTTTTAATATTGCATCGGCCAGTTCACCACCCCATCCCCGGGTGATTTCCTCGATTTGCAATCCTACATTAGTGCGCAGTCGGGTGATAATAAAGTCATTCAGCCGTTCCAAATCATCCTCAGCATCAACTACAAACGGTGTCATATTGTGTGATATTGATTCTAAATACTGCTTAATCGACGACGGATTATAGCGCCGGATTTTGCCATCAAATGAGTGCGCTCCCGGTCCAAGTCCAAGATACGGAGAGCCATTCCAATAATTGGAGTTATGCACAGCCTTAGAACCAGTTTTTGCAAAATTTGAAACCTCGTAATGTTCGTATCCCTCAGATGCAGTCACCGCACAAAGATGCTGATACATTTCGTGCACTGCCTCATCCGACGCTTCTTCCAATTTATTTGACTGCAGCATAGCCCACAGGCGCGTACCCGTCTCATAGCTGAGCAAGTAGGCCGACAGGTGGTGCGGATGTAATGACAATACACCGTCGAGCGATCTTCGCCACGAATCAATTGATTGGTGAGGCAAGCCATATATCAGATCAACACTTACATTAAAGCCATTTTGCAGCAACATTTCCATTTTTTGGAGCGCATCGTGCGCTGTGTGACGACGCCCTATAAAACGCAGTTGATCATCATCGAGCGACTGCACACCCATACTTACCCTGTTAAAGCCAAGCGCTCTAACGCCATCAATCCACTGAAGCGTCACATCCTCGGGGTTACACTCTATAGTCGACTCGATCCAACTCTTATTACCCACACCCTCAATTAGCTCCTTCAACTTCTCAAGTGAGAGAATAGACGGGGTGCCACCACCGAGATACAAAGTCGATGGCGACTCAGGCAGCTCATGTCGCCGCATCCTCCACTCCTTCACAAGAAAACTCACGAGCTGGTCAAGGCTATCGCGGCGTGGTGTGGAATAGAAATCGCAATAGGCGCACTTCGAGTGACAATATGGTATATGAATATACAACCCGGTCATGATTCACGGTCGCATATAGTGGTAAACTTGCAATAGCGGCATGCATGAGCATCAGGAGTAGATCGGAAAGGTACATTAGGGTCAAAGAGTTCCTTCATCCTTTCAGTCAGTCCATCCATAAATTCAGCGTTAAAATCTCTAATGTCATTTATCTTCACCTTACCAATCTCCATTGGAGAAATGGGCGTATTCCCCAGTTTGCCCACTTGATATACCATTGGCTGAATAGGGCCATCATATTTTTGATTCAACGCGTAGGCATTGGCATAAAGGAAGATCTGTAGGAAGCACTTCTGATGATTCTCGTTGCCGGTCTCAAACATTTGATCCATATTATCTATTGAGATCTTGTCGCTTCCGGTCTTATAATCTGTCACCCTTACAGTGCCATCGGTAAGTCTATCAACCCTATCGATCTTACCCTTAAGGTTTAATTCCAGTCCCGGAGCAAGCTTAAGACGGCAGGCGTAGGACTTTTCAGCCGCAACGAAAACGAACGGTGCAAGGTCTTTCTCGCGTTCCAGCATCGTTTTAATAATCTTTACCATCATTTCTCCCAGGATCATATCCTCCCCTATGAGCTGGTCGTAGCACTCCACGCCACGTTTCAGATAGTGCTCGTTGATAGCCCGCGTAACCTCTCGCTCGAGGTGATGTGTATTTTTGATCATATCATCGAGGGTACGGGCCGTTATCTCCACCTCTTCATGTCCCTCGTGTACACACTGCTGATATAGATGCTGAGCCACATCGTGTAGCACATTGCCAAACGTGCCCTCGTCCATATAGTCAGTCATACCATTATCCACCCTGTAGTTTTTCACATACTCAAGAAAAAACTCGAGCGGACATTTCACATACTTATCGATGGCCGAAGGTGACAGGTATCGTCCGGAAGCGGGGTCGAGGTAAACACTAAGGGCTTTCATATCGGCTTCCGACTTATTGACCGAGATATTCCTTGGTTCCACAGCAATCGCCTTATATGATCGCACAATGCGTCTTACGCGCTCTTGCGGATAGAGGTACAATAGCTGGTTGAGATAACGCGACATTTCACCACTCTTTATGCCCGAAGTGCGGGTATCGTAAAGCAAGTATACACGTTTAGCTCGGGCAATGAGGCGGTAGAAATAATACGCGAAGATACTCTCCTGAAATTCGATCGTGGCCATACCGTAGGCTCGACGCAGATTGTTAGGTATGAATGTTGGAGCAAAATGACGGCTGGGAAAGACTCGTTCGTTCATCGAGGGCATTATGATTGTATCGAAATCGAGTGCACGAGTCTCGAGCACCCCCATCACCTGTAATCCCTAGAGTGGCACACCCACAAAGTTCACCGCCACACAAGAACGTGTAAGATCGAGCAATTGGAAAAATGTCTATTCCGACATAACCACTGCGGA
>CAMWOD010000208.1 GCA_947175715.1 uncultured Porphyromonadaceae bacterium | reverse complement strand
AAGCCCAACTGCTCCTCACCATCGTCGGCCACGATGACTTCCTCGCTTGACAGGTCATCGCCCAGATTGGCGCCCTCGATGCCCGATGCGCTATCTTCGGTCGACTCCTGGGCCATGCTCTCGTCGGGAATCTCGCGGATACCCGATGCGTCGGTAACTGTCAATGTTTTGAGATTTTCCTTATATTTATCCTCAAGCTCTTTATCCTCCTGGTCGCTGATGCTCATATAGGCGCTGTAGGCTGTTACGGCCAAGCAGATACCGATGAAAATATATCCTATAGATTTGAGCCAATGAGGTGTCGATGTGTTCATAGTCGTATATTTTTCACAAAGTTAATAATTTTTCTTCAAATAAGAAAGGGTATGGCTCAGAAAAGCTGACGCAGCACCTCGAGCGAGTGCAGCGGGCCGGTGTTGACTTCGTGCAGGCGATAGTATGCCAAAATGCGGTCGATTATGTAGTTGCGATCGCGGGCGCTGAGACGCAGACGGCTCAACTTGTCGGCAGGGAGGGAGTGCAACAGGTATAGCACGCGCGACTCGCGCGGGTCGGCAAAATGCTCATGCATCGGGGGCACGGGGCGGAAAGTGCCGTCGCTTTCATCAAGCCAGTAGCCGCGGCGATACGAACCCCAGTCGGGCTCGATGCCCTGAAAGTGCCCCAGCCGTAGCAGCACGAGCAGGTGATAATTGGCCCCGCCACCCCCTATCGCACTGAGCTCGCGGGCAGTGTGGGCAACGAAGTCGTAGAGCAACGCGTCGGGTTGCTGCTCGCGTAGCGTGGCGTCGAATAGCTCGGCCAGAAACTGCGCCAGCGCTCCCTTGACGGGCGAGGTGAGTATCGAAGCGGCCGACATATCGAGGGGCTGGACGTCGCGCAGATGGTGCAGATCGCTCCCCTGGGTCATCGAAACCACACAGCGCAGAGTGGCCAGCGGTGTCATCAGCGCCCGACGTCGGCGTGCCTCACGGGAGTCGCCGGCGGGGGTCACACATCCAATCACACCGAGTGCGGGTGTGTATAGCCTCACTATCGAGTGCTTGTCGTTGTGCCGCACAAGCCTCAACACTATGGCTTCGATAGAGTGATACATTGCTTGGCGGCAGGCTATTTCTTGTCGAGGAGCCGATTAAACAGGTCGATATATCTGTGGGCCACTACCGAGGCGTTGAATTTCTTGTCGACCTCATCATGCAGGTATTGACGGTCTACATCGGTTTCGAGCGCCCACACGATGCCGCGCGCCAGCTCCTTATAGTCGCCCACGGGGGCGAGATAGCCCGACTTCTTATGATCGATGATGTCGTACTGCCCCCCGTTGTCGAAGCTCACGGGTATGGCGCCACCTGCCTGACCTTCGATGAGCGTGCCCGGGAGTGTCTCGACGAGCGATGACGACAATACCACCTTGGCCGAAGCAAAAAGTTGGCGCAGCATCTTGGGGTCGTTTACGCGGTCGACGAAGCGGTAAGGGAAACGCAGTCGCGACAATTTGCTCTGCTCGCGTATCGAGCCGTAGAATACCGCCAGAGCGTTGTTGGCAACATCAGGTCGGCAGTCGAACAAGTAATTGAGGGCGTCGACGGCGTGGTCGAGACCCTTCACGGGGTCATCGAGGCGCGAGGCTCCCATCACTATGAGATTTTTGGAGTAGTCGATGTTGAACGACTGCACCAGGTGTGTGGGTTCGGTGATATAAAAGTCGATAGGGAATGCATTGGGTATCACTTCCATGGGCCGACCGGCCAAGAGCGATGAGCGCCCGGCCTGCTCGGCGAGCCAGTGCGACACCGGCACAAACGTGAAGTTGCCCATGTCGTAGAGCCGCTTCTTGCGGGCATTCACCACAGCCGAGCGGTCGTTGGGGCCTTTGCGGCCATAGAGCTGCGGACAGTTGCCGCAACCGTGAGTGAAGTTGTTACAACCGCGGGCGTGGTGGCACACTCCGGTCATAGGCCACATGTCGTGCATGGTCCACACGATAGGTTTGCCCAATGAGGCAAGTTGTCGCAAATTCTTGATTGACAGCAATCCTTGGTTAATCCAGTTGAGGCATATCACGTCGGCCTCGCGTATCAAGGGGTGACGCGAGATGTCGTAACCGTAAGAAGCCGTAGAAATCTCAAAGAGGTGCTTGCGATCGAAGCCATTGGCCATCGCTCCCGATGCAGCCTCGGCCATAAACATCATGCTGCGCCTAAAGCGAGTGGAGAGGGTGACGATGTGGTCGTCGTCGAGAGTCTTGGTATAGACTATCATGTGGGCATCGACTCCTTCTTCGCGCAAAGCGCGCATCAGCCGTGTGGTCACTACCGAGGCCCCGCCGATAGTATCGGCATGGTTGATAAGCACTACTTTGAGGGGTTGCTGTGATGACATGTAATATAATTATGTTATGTGATTGTCAATGTCGGGAAATCAGTGGCAGATGCTCATACTTGAGCACAGTGGCTGCATAAAGCGCCAGCAGCAGGGTGCGCAGCGCAAGGTTGAGCCACTCCATAGTCGTGTCGATGAGATATACACCTATACCATACAGCGCCGCGGCCAGCAGCACATACATGCCTATGCGTCGCAGAGGATAGGCTATGGGGTAATAGTGCTGCCCCACGAAGTAGCTCACCACCATCACCACGAAATAGCTGATCAATGCCGCCCATGCCGATCCGATATATCCATTGGGGATGCCTATGGCGCTCACCAGCCATACGTTGAGGGCGAGCATCACCACAAAGCACAGCAGCGACAGATACATGCCCCACTCGGTGCGATCAGTTATCTTATACCACAGCGACAGATTGAAAAATACGCCGAAGCACAGCTCGGCCACCATCATTATCGGCACCACGGCAAGGCCTCCCCAATATCCGGGCGACACAAAATGCTTGATAATCGGCAGATAGAACATCACTCCGAGAAATATCAGCAGTCCGAAGATGATAAAGTACTTAATGGCATCGCTGTAGCTCCGCATCCTCGCCTTATCATCCTCACCCTTGGTACGGGCGAAGATAAATGGCTCGTAGGCATAGCGGAATGCCTGCGTGAACATCACCATGACTATGGCTATCTTGATATTGGCTCCGTAGATACCCACCATCGAGCGGGCGCCCTCGGCATCTCCCCGAAATAGGTAGGGCATGAGTATCTGCCCCATGTTTTGGCTCAATATGCCGGCCACACCGAGGATGAGCAACGGCCATGAATAGTGGAGCATACGCC
>CAMWOD010000207.1 GCA_947175715.1 uncultured Porphyromonadaceae bacterium | reverse complement strand
ATATACACCTATACATGGTACAGGTGTTGAGCTTGTGCCTGCTTCACTCAAGAACTATGGATTTACCAATATTATCCATGTGCCTGAGCAGGATGTACCTTCGGGTGATTTCCCCACTGTAGATTCACCCAATCCCGAGAATGCTTCGGCTATGGCTATGGCAATCGCCAAGGGTAAGGAAGTGGAAGCCGACCTTATTGTAGCTTCCGACCCTGATGCCGACCGTATTGGTTGTGTAATCCGTGACAACAACGGAGAATACCAGCTGATCAATGGCAATCAGATTGTGATGATACTTCTCAACTACCTGATAGAGCGCAACGCTGAGTTGGGTCGTCTTACCGGCAAAGAGTATATTGTAAAAACTATCGTTACCACCGAAACCATCAAGTCTATTGCCGACAAGAACAATGTGACGATGTTTGACTGCTACACAGGCTTCAAATGGATAGCATCGGTAATTCGCGACCACGAGGGCACCGCCCGCTACTTGGGAGGAGGCGAAGAGAGCTATGGCTTCCTGGCCGAGGATTTCGCCCGCGATAAAGACTCTGTATCAGCCATTTCACTTATGGCCGAAATCTGCGCTTGGGCCAAGGATCGCAACCTCGACTTCATGGGCATGCTCCAGGATATCTATATCAAGTATGGCTTCTCACGCGAGGAGGGTATTTCAGTCGTTCGCACCGGTAAGTCGGGCGCCGAGGAGATCGTTGCCATGATGAAAGCATTCCGCGCCCATCCTCCAAAATCATTGGGTGGCTCTGCGGTTGTACTCATCAAGGATTACGCCGACCTCAATGTTACCGACCTCACCACCGGTAAGGTTGACAAGATGGATATGCCTACCACAAGCAATGTGCTTCAATTCTTCACCGCCGATGGTTCGAAGGTGTCGGTACGCCCCTCAGGTACTGAGCCCAAAATCAAGTTCTACATCGAGGTCAAAGGTGAACTCACCAACAAGGCCGATTACGACAAGGCACAGGCTGACGCTAAGGCCAAGATTGACGCAGTAAAGAAGGATCTTGGCATTTAATAAATATCGTTCAGATTTTGAAGGTACTTTATAACGACAATCATCTCGCCGTGGTAGAAAAACTACCCGGCGAGATTGTTCAGGGAGATAAGACAGGCGACCCAACGCTGATTGATGCGGTTAAGGATTGGATCAAGAAAGAATACAATCGACCAGGCAATGTGTTCTGTGGACTTGTACATCGCCTTGACCGACCTGTTGGTGGTCTTGTAGTTTTTGCCCGCACATCGAAAGCCCTTGCACGGCTTAATGATATGTTCCGAAACCGCCAGGTCAATAAACGTTATTGGGCCATAGTAAGAAACCGCCCTCCAAAGAATGCCGACACACTCACCGGTTATATTACCACCGTAGAGCGGACCAACAAGTCGTATATTAGTGACAAGCCAAAGCCTGGAGCGAAGGAAGCCGTTCTCAGCTACAAACTTATAGGAGAGAGCGACAGATACTTTCTACTCGAAGTGGATCTTATGACCGGTCGCAAACACCAGATTAGAGCACAATTGGCCTCTATCGGGTGCCCGGTTAAGGGTGACCTGAAGTATGGTGACAAGCGTAGTAATCCTGATGGTTCAATTTCATTAAGGGCTCAACACGTCGACTTTATACACCCTGTGAGCGGTAAGGAGATCAGCATAGATGCTCCTATACCCGACGACCCCTTGTGGCAAGCACTCGCCGCTTCTGCAACACAAAAAGAAAAGGAATAAGGGCCCAAATGAAGCTTGCGGTTGTCAGCAAAAAGTGGTAATTTTGTTGGCAATATGACACAGCTAAAGAAATATCTTATCGACATGGTTGTTACCAAGGTTGATCACCTGGGTGACAACTATGTAAGTTTATGGCTTAAGCCTACTGAAGGTAGTATGCCTGAGATGAGGCCTGGCCAATTTGTCGAACTTAAAGCTCCCGCAAGTTCAGGGGCGCTACTACGTCGTCCGATTTCGGTTAACGATATTGATGGTGATAGTATGCGTCTTCTCATCCGTAGAGCCGGTAAAGTAACAAGTGAATTTCTTAACGTAGTCCCTGGCGATATTGTCAATACGCTTCTACCTCTTGGTAATGGATGGAGTATTGATAAGGCCGGTGATAAACCACTGCTAATCGGTGGTGGTGTTGGCGTAGCTCCACTGTTATATTTAGGTCGTAAGTTGAATGAATCGGGTATTGAGCCTACATTTCTATTAGGTGCACGTACAGCTGACGACCTGCTTGAACTTGACGACTTTACCAAGTGTGGCTCGGTGCTCACCACCACTGAAGATGGATCGCACGGAGAGAAAGGATTTGTAACCAACCATCGCAAGCTACTGCATGGATCATGGAGCCAAATTTATTGCTGCGGTCCTGAGCCTATGATGAAAGCTGTTGGAGCCGTTGCTCACCGTTTAAATATACCATGCGAAGTATCTCTTGAAAACACAATGGCTTGTGGTTTAGGAGCATGCCTGTGCTGTGTACAATCTACTATCGAAGGACATCGTTGCGTATGTACCGACGGTCCCGTGTTCAACATCGATCAATTGTTATGGCAAGATTAGAAGTTAATTTGGGAAAATTGAGGCTTAAGAATCCCGTTTTGACAGCCTCCGGTACATTTGTCTATGGTGAGGAGTTCAGTGATTTGATTGACCTAAATCGTCTTGGCGGATTTGTAGTAAAAGGTACTACACTCAAAGCACGTGAAGGAAACCCCTACCCTCGCATGGCTGAAACACCATCAGGAATGCTAAATGCCGTGGGGCTCCAAAACAAGGGAGTAAACTATTTCATTGAGCACATTTACCCGCGCATCAAAGATCTTGACACCAATATTTTTGTCAACGTATCAGGATCGACCATCGATGACTATGTGGAGGTGTGTCGACGCTTATGTCCCCTCAACAAGATAGCAGGTATTGAGGTAAATATCTCTTGCCCCAACGTCAAACAAGGTGGAATGGCATTCGGCACAACATCTCATGGAGCTGCTTCGGTGACTAAAGCCGTTAGGGAAGCATATCCTGACAAGACTCTGATAATAAAACTTTCGCCCAACGTAGGTGATATTGTGTCAATAGCACGCGCCGCTGAAGACGAAGGCGCTGATTCCGTTTCGCTAATCAATACACTGCTGGGTATGGCCATCGATGCCGAGCGACGTCGCCCGGTTCTCTCTACTGTTACCGGCGGCTTATCTGGCCCAGCTG
>CAMWOD010000206.1 GCA_947175715.1 uncultured Porphyromonadaceae bacterium | reverse complement strand
GTTGTAGGTTATGGGGATTATAAGAAAACTCCCGATTTATTTTTTAACATTTTATAAACTTTTGCCCTTTTTCGTAAATAATTGTACCTTTGTAGCGGATTGGAACGAAAGTCGGCATCCATCCGTTCACTCACTCATACTCTTGATTATGAAGATTTTGCTACTTGGTTCAGGCGGCCGCGAAAGTGCCTTGGCCTGGCGTATGTCACAAAGCCCTCTATGCGAGGAGCTATTTATAGCCCCGGGCAACGGGGGCACCCACGCCTACGGCACAAATGTTGACATGTCACCTCTCGATTTCGAGAAGATACGCGAGTTCGTCAAGACCCGTGGGATTGATATGATAGTGGTGGGCAACGAAGATCCGCTGGTGGCGGGAATATACGACTACTTCGAGAACGACCCGGTGCTGGTGGTAGGCCCGTCGCGCAAGGGGGCCCAGCTCGAAGGGAGCAAGGATTTCGCCAAGCGGTTTATGACCGACCACAACATACCCACCGCACGATACCGCTCATTTACCGCCGACAATATCGACGACGGCTACCACTTCCTGGAATCACTTCGCCCCCCTTACGTGCTCAAGGCCGATGGCCTCGCTGCAGGCAAGGGAGTACTCATCATCGACTCGCTCGACGAGGCCAAGAAGGCGCTCAACGAGATGCTGTCAGGCATGTTTGGCAAGTCGTCGGCCACTGTGGTGATTGAGGAGTTTCTCGACGGCATCGAGTGCTCGGTGTTTGTGCTCACCGACGGCAACGGTGGCTACCGCGTGCTCCCCGTGGCCAAGGACTATAAGCGCATCGGCGAAGGTGATACCGGACTCAACACCGGGGGCATGGGCGCTGTAAGCCCGGTGCCATTTGCCGACGCAGCATTCATGCAGAAGGTCAACGACCGCATTATACTCCCCACCATCAAGGGGCTCAGCCAAGAGGGTATCACCTACCGTGGCTTCATATTCCTCGGACTCATCAACGTGGGTGGCGAGCCTATGGTGATAGAATACAACGTGCGCATGGGCGACCCCGAAACCGAGGCCGTGATGCTACGCGTCGATTCCGACCTGGTAGAGCTGCTCCGCGCTGCAGCACAGGGCCACCTGGGCGACCTGGAGCTGCGCGAAGACCCACGTGCAGCTGTCACCGTAATGGCCGTGTCGGGGGGGTATCCTGGCTCCTACCCCAAGGGTAAGGAAATCACCGGCAACCTCCAGCCCGAGGGGTCGATACTCTTCCACGCCGGTACCTCCATCGACGACCAGGGTCGCACTCTCACCTCAGGCGGGCGTGTGATCGCCGTCAGCTCGCGAGGCGACTCTATAGCCGACGCCCTGGCCACAAGCTACCGCAATATGGCAGCATTCGACTTCGACGGCCGCTACTTCCGTCGCGACATAGGCCAGGACCTGCTAAAATAACCCATCCACACCCGAGTATATGAAGCCAGCGATGATCACCCACTACATGCACACCCGCGGAGGCGTGGTGCTGCTGTGGCTTGTGGCCATCGCTTGCTCGTATCACGCCATGATCCACGGTGCCGTTACCCCTTTCCAGGGGCAAGGGGGGCTGGCGCTCCCATCGGCCAACAATTGGCTCGAAGGTGGTAGCTGGGCTTCGTGGGGCACTTCGATGGGAGTCAACGCACTTATAGCCATCATGACCATCATCATTAACCGCACATTCAATGTGCTGCGATCGATGACGATGCTTTTCGCCGGACTTTACCCTGTGATGATGATGGCCACACCGTCGCTGTTCGGACAGCTCTACGGCGGCACAATCCTGCTCTTGGCCGTGCTTATGTCGCAGATGGTGCTATACGCCATCTACTCGTCGCCAGGGAGCACCCGACAGGTGTTTCTCATATTTTTTATAATGGCGCTCACGGCTCTGGCTTGCCGCGCAGCCTTATTCTATCTGCCGGTACTGCTGCTGGGGTGTGTGCAGATGCGCGTGCTTCACTGGAGGTCGTTCCTGGCGGCTTTGCTCGGCGTCATCACCCCGGTGTGGATACTACTGGGATTCGGTATCATATCTATCGACCACTTCACATGGCCCCACCTTGAGATTATGTCGCCAGTGCTCAATTCCGATGACATGCCACCACTCATAGTCACCATTGGTTTCACGATGCTGATAGGGGTGCTTGCCACATTGGCCAATCTCGTGAAGATGATAAGCTACAAAGCTCAAGTGCGAGCGCTCAACGGATTTATCATCGTCACCCTCATAGCCACTGCGGCGCTGATATTCTTCGACCTTGAGGATGCACTTATCTTAGTGCCGGTGCTCAACATGTTTGTGGCCATACAGCTTGCCGGATTCTTCGGGCGGCACTCCGAGTCGCGCCATGGCTTCCTGCCTCTGTGGGGCCTGGTGCTCATCTACTTCCTGCTATATCAATGGACTCTATACACGTAATAGTCGAGGATAAAATACCCTTCATCCGGGGGGTGCTCGATCCTTTTTGCCGTGTCAGCTATCTACCTGCCGACAGGATCGACGCTGCGGCCATGAGCGATGCCGACGCTCTGATCACCCGCACTCGCACTCGCTGCGATGCTGCACTGCTCGACGCCTCGCCATGCCGCTTCATAGCCACCGCCACCATCGGCACCGACCATATCGACCTCGACTACTGCCGACGTCGAGGCATCACCGTGGCCAATGCCCCGGGGTGCAACGCTCCGGCCGTGGCGCAATGGGTGCTCGCCTCGGCTCTGACGCTACGCAGCGATGACCCACGCACACTCACCATGGGCATCGTAGGTGTAGGCCACGTGGGTAGGCAGCTGGCCCAGTGGGCAAGCCAACTCGGCTATCGCCTGATGCTATGCGACCCCCCAAGAGCATGCAAGGAGGGTGGCGCTGGATTCTCCACACTCGATGAAATAGCCCGACAGGCCGACATCATCACATTTCACACTCCGCTTACCCGCAGTGGCGACGACGCTACCTACCACCTTGGCGGAGAGGAGTTTTTCAGTTCGCTCAAGCGCCGTCCACTGGTAATGAACGCTGCCCGCGGAGGGGTGATGGATACCCATGCCGCCATCCGCGCCATCGAGCTGGGGCAGGTGAGCGCTATGGCCATAGACACCTGGGAGGGGGAGCCGTCGATCAACCACACACTGCTGCAGTTCGCCGACATAGCCACACCTCACATCGCTGGCTACTCAATGATGGGCAAAGTGCGTGCCACGGCAATGGCGCTCAACGCTTTCACGCAGCACTTCCACCTACAGGCACTTGCGCC
>CAMWOD010000205.1 GCA_947175715.1 uncultured Porphyromonadaceae bacterium | reverse complement strand
TAGTCGGCTTCGACGGTGTCGACTTAGTCTGTGAGGGTTTCTTGGTCGGTTCAGGCTGAGGTGTTGGAGTCTGTGGCTGCTCGGTTTTCCCAGGGCGGCGCTTGATTGGCGCCTGGCTGTTAACGACACCAACGGTGAGCATCAATGTGAGAAATATAATTATTATATGTTTCATATTCGGTGATTATTGACGCAAAGTAATAGCGCTCAGTCTTCGATGTAGTAGTCGATATAAGTCACGACTCTCACATTTTTGATATAGGGGGTGTAAGGGTCGCGGTCATTGATAGAGAATTGTCCTTGAGTAGCCGACTTAATTTTGCCCAACTTGCTGCCTGAATCCTCGGCAAACTTCTCTCCAGCCTCACGAGCCTTCTTGGTGGCTTCGGCTATCATTTCAGGTTTGATATCGTTGAGGGCTGTAAACTCATATAGTGGTTGGTATTGATAATCACCGGCACATACTGCCACTCCTTGTTTCATCAGTCCGGCTTGCTTACTCATCAGCTCGTTTACCAGATCCACCTTGTCGCTGGTAACAGTTATCACTAAAGTCACATTGTAACGATAGTTGTTTTGCGCATAGCGGTCACCCTCATTGTCGTTTACTACTGGGGCATTTACAGTGATTTCATCATCAGTTATACCTTCTGATTTGAGAAAATTGATAATAATATCCGATGTGGAATTAATATGATTGTACAGCTCGAGAAGGTCGTTTCCTACCTCCTTGCTCACTATGGGCCATGTCACCTTATTGGCTTTAACCTCTCTTTCAGCTAAACCTCTTACATTCACCAGACGGTCGCGTTGTGCCAATGCCTCAAAACCAGCCTTAATGCAAAATCCAAGACCAACAACCCCGAGCGCTATAAGCAGCGCCGGCAAAAGTTTTTTCATAAGTTCCATGAGATTCAATTTGTTATTACTTATTGTCTATAGAGAGAAAAAATAATTTTTAGTGGAGAGAAACAGGATAGGGGGACACAGGTATAATAATTACCCTTCTATCGGATTAAGGGCAGCAGTAAGGCGTGGATCACCCACGATCCACACCACATCGCCCTCGTCAAAGCGCTCGTTGCCATCAATCTTCACAAAATCTTCACCTCTTTGCAATGCGAGGACCAATGCTGAATAGTCTCGTCGCAAATTGGCCGTAACAGCACTTTTGCCAATCAACGGTGATGATTCACCCAGCTGTATGGCTGTGAGTTTAAACTTAGTCGGGTCGGCACCAGCCTCTCCAGGCTGACCTTTAGCTTCGACTATAGGTAGGAGACGTTGTATCTGCTCATCAGTGCCAACAACTGCTATAACATCAAGCGGGAAGATGCGGGTGTCGCCAGAGGGTAGGGGTATACCCTCGCCACCACGCTGAATACCTACAAGGTTAACTCCGAATTTCTGGCGTAGGTTGGAGTGAACCAGTCGTTCTCCTACGAATGGGCATCCGTAGCCTACGGTCATGTAAGCTAAGTGGAGATTGGAAATCACATTGTTGTTTCTTCCCGATCGACGCAAGTCACGCTCGTTGAGATTATTGAGAAACTTTGACTCTATACCGCGCAACTGCTCACGGATGCGCGACGATACCAACATGAACATCAAGAAACATATCACAAGTCCGCTCACGAAGCCTACTGTGAGAGAATACAGTGCACTAAGTACGTATATCACAAATCCGATTGTGATAATCCAGCGTATCATAGTCATCACGATGAGTGGCACATCGTAGAATGCATTTGCCTCTTTAAGACGCTCGCGTTCCACCTTCTTTGAGGCAGGTAGAGAAAGCGCAAGTAAGAACGGAGACATTGCGCCAAGAGTGATGATACTACCTACCAGGCGACCCCACTGAGGTATTACCTTAAGCAGCCAGGGCATAAGGAATGCCTTTGAAATAAGGCACATGGCAATCAGCACAATGGAGTATAACACTATACGCCACATATATCTTTGAAGCACCGAATGCCACAACTGCTTGGTAGCATTCTCGGTAGTAGCATTGTTCGTATAGCGATTGATGAGGAAATGCAGCTTTTCGGGCAAATGGCGTTCAATAAACACGTAAACCGGATCGGCAGCCTTGATTACATACGGTGTAGTAAATGTAGTAAGCACCGAAACGGCAACAACGATAGGGTAGAGGGCCGGATCAATCACACCAAGCGATAAACCCAGTGTGGCGATAATGAATGAGAACTCGCCAATCTGAGTCAATGAGAATCCCGACTGTATCGCTATTCTCAATGTCTGGCCGGTGACGAGCATACCTGTGGTACCAAAGAGAATTCCTCCGCATATCACGGTAGCTGACAGAATGAGAATAGGCCTCCAATACACTACCAGTGCTTCAGGACTCACCATCATACCAACCGAGATAAAGAATACCGCGCCAAACAGATCCTTGACCGGTTGTGTCACTGTCTCGATTCGCTCGGCCATACTTGTACCGGCAAGAATCGACCCCATCACAAAGGCTCCCAACGCCAGTGAGACACCACATAGCACCGAAAATACCGCCATACCGAGGCAGAGTGCCATCGATACAACCAAAAGAATCTCCGAGTTAAGAAATTGGCGTACACTATTGAGGAATGAGGGGATAACAAATACACCTACCACGGTCCAAATAATGAGGAAGAATCCCAACTTTGCAATACTATAAAGTAGTTCTGAGCCCTCAACACTGTTATTGATGGCTATCGATGACAGTATCACCATCAACAACACCGCAACAAGATCTTCAACTATCAGCACACCGAATACCAGCGAGGCAAATTTTCGTTGTCGTAGCCCCAAATCATTAAATGCCTTTAATATGATGGTGGTAGACGACATCGAGAGCATACCTCCCAAAAACAAGCAGTTGATCGTGGAGAAGCCCCAAAATTTTCCGATTACGAAACCGACAGTCGACATACCGTCAACAATAATCATCGTCGTAACTCCAGCCGAGCCACCCACATTAAGCAACTTCTTGAAACTGAATTCAAGTCCCAAAGAAAACAGCATAATGACAATACCCAACTCAGCCCAGAAATCAATATTAGCCTGAGTTGTTACAGATGGGAGATACTCAAAGTTGGGACTTGCCAAAAAGCCTGCCACTATATATCCGAGCACGACCGGCTGCTTGATTTTCTTGAACAGAAGTGTCACAGCACCCCCAAGAAGCATGATAAATGCAAGATCGGAGATAAGACCTTCGATATGAACATCTCCAGCGGCTTCGGCAACAGGTTGAGCCGAAGCTATGATCATTGAC
>CAMWOD010000204.1 GCA_947175715.1 uncultured Porphyromonadaceae bacterium | reverse complement strand
CTCCGACAGCTCGCTTATCGAGCTATGCGACGTCACAATCGGCGTTAACTTCCACTGGGAACGCAAAGAGAACCAGCGCTTCTCGGGCGACCTCCGACTGATAATCGAAGATGACAAAATCACCGCCATCAATATCCTCCCCGTTGAGGACTATCTATGCTCGGTGATTTCATCGGAGATGAGCGCCACCGCTTCGAAGGAACTACTCGAAGCCCACGCCGTAATATCGCGCAGCTGGCTCCTGGCTCAAATCGACAAAGATGCCACTGCCACAGGCAAGACACGCTATCCCAACCCCGAAGTCGACACTGAGGAGGAACTGATAAGATGGTTCGACCGCGACGATCATGTAAACTTCGACGTTTGCGCCGACGACCATTGCCAACGCTATCAGGGTGTGACCCGACAGACCACCCCGATAGTCGAGGAGGCCGTGCGCTCTACCGCAGGGCAGGTACTTATGGTCGATGGCATACTCTGCGACGCCCGCTTCTCCAAGTGCTGCGGCGGCGTGTTCGAGCGTTTCGACAACTGCTGGGAGCCCGTCAACCACAGCTATCTCCAACCCCTGCGCGACTCAGTAGGTGAGCACGATTTCCCCGATCTCACCGTTGAGGGTAATGCACGCGAGTGGATCTTGGGACGTCCGGCTGCTTTCTGCAACACCGCCGACAAGCACATCCTGTCACAAGTGCTCAACAACTATGACCAGGAGACTACCGACTTCTACCGCTGGGAGGTGACCTACACCGCCGATGAGCTGTCGCAACTGGTCAAGGAGCGCTCAGGCATCGACTACGGGCGCATCATCGCTCTCGAGCCGGTAGCACGAGGCACGTCAGGACGACTGTGGAAGCTGCGCATCGTTGGCACTAAGCGCACCCGCGTGATAGGCAAAGAGCTTGAGATACGCCGCACCCTGTCGCCAAGCCACCTATACAGTTCGGCCTTCGTGGTGCAAGCCCATGATGCCGACGAAAGCGGACACCCCGCAGGGTTCACACTGCGAGGCGGAGGCTGGGGGCATGGCGTAGGCCTATGCCAGATCGGAGCCGCTGTGATGGGTTCGCTCGGCTACGACTACCAGACGATACTCAAGCACTACTTCATCGGTGCACAAATCACACAATTATACTAAATAAGCCAATCAATACCCTACCATTCACACATTAAAGCAATGAGCAAAGCAACAAAACGCAATCCCTGGGCATGGATTCCCACCCTCTACTTCGCCCAAGGTATACCATATTTCGCTGTCAACATGATCTCAGTGATGATGTTCAAGCGACTTGGCATGTCAAACACCGACATCGCACTCTACACCGGATGGCTCTACCTCCCCTGGGTGATAAAACCATTCTGGAGCCCTATCGTCGATGTGCTCAAAACCAAGCGCTGGTGGACTGTAGTGATGCAGATCATCGTGGCACTTGCCCTCGCCGGCGTAGCCTTCACCATCCCCACCAACGGTGTTAACGTATTACCCGACTCGATGACCGTGACCAATGCCTCAGTAAGCTTGTTCTCGGTATGTCTTGCCATTTTCTGGATTATGGCATTTGCTTCGGCTACCCACGATATAGCATCCGACGGTTTCTACATGCTGGCGCTTAACACTCACGAACAGAGCTTGTTTGTGGGTATCCGCTCCACATTCTACCGCTGCGCGTCAATTCTTGGCCAAGGTGGTCTTGTAGCGCTTGCCGGATATCTTGAGACCTCATCACAGAATATCCCCCAGGCATGGATCACCACCTTTGCCTGTATGGCGATATTCTTTGGCGTAGTAGCCGTATATCACTTGTTTATCCTCCCCTATCCTGTTTCCGACAAGCCCCATGTGGAAGAAGGAGACCAAGCTGGCGTCGGTGCGATACTCAAATCATTTGTTGACTCATTCGCCACATTCTTCAAGAAATCTCATGTGCTTATTGCCATTCTGTTCATGCTCTTCTACCGTCTCCCCGAGGCACAGCTCATCAAGCTGATACAGCCATTCCTGGTTGACCCGGTATCGGCTGGAGGTCTTGGACTTTCTACAGCGCAGGTAGGTATTGCCTACGGCACAATCGGTGTGATCGGCCTTACAGTCGGTGGCATCATCGGCGGTATCTGCGCATCGGCCGGTGGTCTGCGTAAATGGATATGGCCTATGGCACTGTGCATCTCGCTCAACTCGATCGTTTACATCTATCTTAGCGCTGTAACACCAAGCGTTGACACCGTTGTAGGTCAGATCATCATTTACTCTTGTGTATTCCTCGATCAATTCGGCTACGGCTTCGGATTCACAGCATTCATGCTCTTTATGATGTACTTCGCCGACGGCCCTTACAAAACCTCACATTACGCCATCTGTACAGCGTTCATGGCCTTAGGTATGATGATTCCTGGTATGATTGCCGGCGCAGTCGAGGAGGCTATGGGCTACAACGGCTTCTTCTGGTATGTGCTCTGCTGCACATTCGCCACATGGGGTGTTACTGCTCTTGTTTACCCCCACATCGACCCCAACTACGGCCGAAAGAGCTCACATTGATACAATCTCACTACACATTGAACCAATCATAATGAAAAAAATAATTTGCTCAATAATAGCCGCAGCCACAGTGATGGGCATGTCGGCACAAGTGAAGCCCGGCATCGAGGTGCTTCGCGACAACGGATTCGCACAGCTGCAAGGAAAGCGTGTGGGCCTCATCACCAACCCCACCGGCGTTGACAACAATCTGAAATCAACCATCGACATCCTCCACGAAGCTCCCGGAGTGACCCTCACCGCCCTCTACTCACCTGAGCATGGTGTGCGTGGCGATGTACACGCTGGCGATGCCGTTGAAACTTACGTTGATCCCGCAACCGGTGTCACCGTATACTCTATCTTTGGCAAGGCCACAAAACCCACCCCTGAGATGCTTAAGGATATCGACGTGCTGGTTTACGACATTCAAGATATCGGTTGCCGCAGCTACACTTTCATTTCAACCATGGGTGAGGCCATGGAGGCCTGCGCCGAAAATGGCAAAGACTTCGTGGTGCTCGACCGCCCCAACCCCGTTGGCGGCAATAAGGTGGAAGGTTGCCTTGTAGAGGATGGTTACACTTCATTTGTAAGCCGTTTCCCCATCCCCTATCTCTACGGTATGACTCCCGGCGAGCTCGCTCAGATGCTCAACGAAGAGGGTATGCTGAAGGATGGCGAGAAAGTTAACCTCACAGTGATACCAATGGAAGGGTGGACACGCGACATGTCATTCGCTCAGACCGGAATGCCCTGGATCCTCCCC
>CAMWOD010000203.1 GCA_947175715.1 uncultured Porphyromonadaceae bacterium | reverse complement strand
TCGACATACACGATGTCCGTTACAACACACATAACGTGTCGGGCGCTATCTTCTACCGCAAATATGTAGGATTGAGCTCTTCCAAGCGATTTGCGGTGTTCAACGATGTCGACTTGTCGTTCGGAGGAGGCAAGACGCGCTTTGTGCGCTATTACAACGATGAGGCCCGTGATACGCACACCCGTACATTTGAGGCTGCGCTTAACTTCTCTCCCGGCTTGTGCGTATTTATTCAGGACTACGTGTCGTTCAACGTGTCATTTGGCGTGTTTGGCGTATATTTCCGCAATTCGCACCAAACAACAAATGGCGTGGAAGATGGAAAACGCTTTACATCAGGCGCTAACTTCCGCTTCAATATTTTCAATATCAACTTTGGCTTAGGCATACACATATAATATATGAATAAGAGCTTTATTAACGCTACTGTCATAGCTGCCGCGGCATTAGCACTCACGGCTTGTATAAAGAATGATATACCATATCCACGTATACAGCCCAACTTTACATCATTTACTGTGGAGGGGCAGGTGCAGACCCCACTGATTGATGACCAGACACGAACACTCACCGTATACTTGTCGGAGAGTGTCGATCCCTACGCTGTCACAGTAACCGACTATGCTATCGATCCCGAAGATGCGATGGTGGTAGATGATGCCCTAAAGGGTACCGTAGACCTTTCGACTCCTTCAGTAGTCACACTTCGCCTATATCAGGATTATGACTGGACTATCCGTGCGATTCAGGATATCGAGCGCTACTTCACTATCGATGGGCAGGTGGGTACATCAACCATTGATGCCGTCAATCATCGAGTCATAGCATATTTGCCCGATACCCAGCCGTTGGATAATGTTACCGTGACTTCTATCAAGCTTGAGGCTGAGGGAGCGGTGATGGAGCCCGACATCACAGGGTCTAAGGTTGATTTCACCGACCCGGTGGTTGTGAAAGTGACCAAATGGGGGCGCACTACCGAGTGGACCCTGATAGTGGAGCCTACCGAAGCCACAGTGACCACTGTGAGTGCTGATGCATGGAGTCGTGTGGTATGGGTTTATGGTGCGGCTCGCGAAGGTAAGGACAACGGCTTCGAGTATCGTCAGCAAGGCGCTTCATCCTGGACAAAGGTACCCTCCGACTGGATAGAATATAATGGCGGAGATTTCCGGGCATGCATATCTCACCTTGAACCTGTCACCTCCTACGAAGTGCGAGCTTATTCAGGTGAGGACTTTGGCGCTGTAATCACGGTCACTACTGGTACTGAACCCCAGTTGCCCAACTCTTCGTTTGATAGCTGGTGGCTTGACGGCAAAATTTGGTGCCCGTGGGCCGAAGGTACAGAACCATTCTGGGGTACAGGTAATAAAGGAGCCACAACTTTGGGCCCGTCAAATACTGTGCCAACAACTGAAACCTCCACTGGCACAGGACAAGCGGCTATGCTCCAAACTAAGTTTGTGGGTATAGGAATGCTGGGCAAGCTTGCCGCAGGAAATATTTTTGCCGGCACGTATGTACGTACTGAAGGCACAAACGGAGTTCTTGACTTCGGTCGTCCGTTCACTCAGCGACCAACGCGCCTTCGTGGCCATCTGAAATACAAGACGGCTCCTATTTCGTCAGCTTCAGGAGATTTTGCGGCTCTCAAGGGTGAGCCTGACACATGCATAGTGTGGATAGCCCTGACTGATGCTCAAACTCCTTTCGAGATTCGCACTAATCCGAACAACCGTCATCTGTTTGATCGCAACGCTGCCGATGTGATTGCCTATGGCGAGTTTACCTCAGGAGCCTCAATACCCGACTATATAGAATTTGAGATACCTCTCGAATATAATGCCACCGACCGTATACCCACTTATATCCTCGTCACAGCTTCGGCATCGAAGTATGGCGACTACTTCGTGGGAGCCGACGGAGCAACACTATATGTCGACGATTTTGAACTGCTATACGACTACTAACGGATAGTATCTACACAATGAAAGGCCACGTTCTGCAATTGAGGACGTGGCCTTTTAATATCTATAATGTATTTTAAATTACTTCCAGGTTGGCGTCAAGACGCTGTCGTACTACCTCATACATGAGTACTCCAGCTGCAACTGACACATTGAGCGAGCCGATATGCCCCAGCATGGGTATGGAAACCATGGTGTCGCATTGCTCCAACACGTCGGGAGAAATGCCGGTATCCTCGGCGCCCATTACTATAGCCACCGGCGTTGTGTAGTCCTCGCATGTATAGTTGATATCAACTTTTTCACTGGCTGCAACTACCTTATAACCATTGTCGCGGAGGAATTTAACGGCGTTGGTTATCGAGCGCTCGCGGCACACGGGCACGCGGTGTAGCGCTCCCGCCGAGGTTTTTATGGCATCACCGCCTACCGATACACTACCCCGCTCGGGGATGACTATGGCGTCTACACCGGCGCACTCGCATGTACGGGCAATTGCTCCAAAGTTGCGCACATCAGTGATGCCGTCGAGCACCACTATGAACGGAAGTACGCCATCTTCGTAGAGCTGCGGCACTAAGTGATCAAGCCTATGATAGGTAACGGCCGAGAGCATGGCAAGCACACCCTGGTGATTTTTGCGTGTAATGCGGTTGATGCGCTCCACAGGCACACGCTGTGTGGGGATGTGCAGTTGGCGTATGCGCTCGGTGAGTTCGGCAATAAGATCGCCATGAAGATCTTTCTTGATGAAAATTTTGTCGATTTCCTTTCCGGCGTCAATCGCTTCAATGATTGCCCGGATTCCGTAAATATAGTCTTCGCGGTCCATGATTATTATTTTATGTTGAGGAGTGACATAGCGGCGGCTCTTGCAGCCTCATCGTGCTTGTCGCCACTAAGCATTAGAGCAAGCTCATCGATGCGTTCGTCGTCAGTGAGGCGCCTGATACGTGTATTGGTCGAGGTGTCGTCGTCCTCCTTATATACTTTATAGTGTGTGGTACCCTTTGAAGCAACTTGGGGCAAGTGAGTAATTGCGATGACCTGCATATTGCAAGCCATATCGAGCATCATTTGTCCCATACGGTTGGCTACGTCGCCCGAAACGCCTGTGTCGACTTCATCGAATATCAGTGATGGCAGTAGCATCTTTGATGCTACCAATGACTTGATACAAAGCATCAGGCGTGATATTTCACCTCCCGACGCTGTATCTCCTACTGGAAGCGGCGTTTGATTCTTGTTGAACGCAAATAGGAATTCCACCTTATCTATGCCAGTTCGGGTCATCTCTCCCTGCGTCACCTTTATCTCCACTA
>CAMWOD010000202.1 GCA_947175715.1 uncultured Porphyromonadaceae bacterium | reverse complement strand
TACTTTATGCTCGACTATGAGTTTCTCGGAGCGGTGCAGCTAGCGGGTTTTGCCGGTGGTATCGTGGTGCTCTTCGTATTCTCCATCCTCCTTACCACCCATCCCGGCGACAACTCTCCGGCACTCGTTTCGCGTAAGCGTGTGCTCGGACTCATTGGCGCAATTGCGGTGCTCTTCGCAGCAGGCTGGGCTCTGTTGAGCCGTTGCAAGGATCTGGTGACTAAAATGCCAGAAATGGAGAACCCCGACATGCAGCTTATCGGCAGTACACTTATGGGAACCGACCATGGCCAATACCTGCTCCCCTTCGAGGCTGTCAGCGTATTGCTCCTGGCATGTATAATTGGTGGAGTCGTAGTGGCTCGTCAACGTTAAAAACATCTCGACAATTATGGAAATCACAATGCTTTATTATCTGATTCCAAGTTTGGTGATGTTCGGTTGCGGTGTCTATGGCTTTATCACACGTCGCAACATGATTGCCATCCTTATATCGCTGGAGCTTATGCTCAATGCGGTGGATCTTAACTTTGTAGTGTTTAACCGATTCTTGTTTCCCGGACAGCTTGAAGGTATGTTCTTCACACTGTTTGCCATCGCTATAGCGGCCGCTGAGACGGCATTGGCCATAGCGATTATCATCAATGTATTCCGCGTGTCGCGCGACGTTGATGTCAAGGATCTGTCAAAAATGAAATTTTAACGCATTATGGCAGCTACGTTACCTATATTAATTCTCACCATCCCCTTGTTCATGTTCCTCTTGCTGGGACTCGC
Source organism: uncultured Porphyromonadaceae bacterium (assembly GCA_947175715.1). Lineage (GTDB taxonomy): Bacteria > Bacteroidota > Bacteroidia > Bacteroidales > Muribaculaceae > JAJPXC01. Next base: position 2,523 of record CAMWOD010000202.1, on the reverse strand, counting down.
GGGGAAGTGGATGAGCCACCGCTTGGCCGGTGTGCTCGGCACACTGGGTATGGGCACCACTATGGTTCTGGCCTATATCACTGCCTTCACATATTTCTTCAGCGGCTCATCGGAGTTTATCGACGCATCGACTCATGAGCGTCTGCAGGCAATAATCTTCAATGTCGACTGGCTTCAGTTCTACGACAAGCTGGTGATACGCCTCGGCTTCTTGCTCGACCCGATCTCGGCGTTGCTTCTGGTTGTGATCACTACCATCTCATTTATGGTGCATCTCTACAGTAACGGATACATGGAGGGTGAGAAGGGCTTCCAGCGCTATTTCGCTTTCCTGTCGCTGTTCAGCTTCTCGATGCTCGGACTGGTTGTGGCTACCAACATCTTCCAGATGTACATCTTCTGGGAGCTTGTGGGTGCGTCATCTTACCTTCTCATCGGATTCTTTTATAAGCTCCCGTCGGCCGTGTCGGCATCGAAGAAGGCGTTTATCGTTACCCGTTTCGCCGACCTGGGCTTCTTGATCGGTATCCTCATCCTGTCGTTCTACACAGGCACATTCAATTTCACCGAACTTACATCGACCGGTGTTGCCGACAACGTTTATCACGTGTCGCTCGGCACATCTGAGCATATTCGCAATATCTTCACCATGAGCGCTACCCCCACATTTATGGGCGCGTCGGTGCTCACATGGGCTCTGGTGCTCATCTTCATGGGTGGTATGGGTAAGTCGGCCATGATGCCTCTGCATATTTGGCTCCCCGACGCTATGGAGGGCCCCACTCCTGTATCGGCGCTCATCCACGCCGCTACGATGGTTGTGGCAGGTGTCTACTTGGTGGCTCGATTGTTCCCCCTCTACCTGATGGAGGTGTCGGCACTCGATATTGTCACTGTGGTTGGTGCGCTCACAGCGTTCTATGCGGCCATGGTGGCATGTGCGCAGGTCGATATCAAGCGTGTGCTTGCGTTCTCCACAATATCGCAGATAGCGTTTATGATGGTAGGCCTCGGTGTGGCACGTCCTGAGATTCATGAGGGCTTGGGCTACATGGCCTCGATGTTCCACCTGTTTACTCACGCTATGTTCAAGGCGCTCCTCTTCCTGGGTGCCGGAGCATTGATTCATGCCGTACACTCCAACAATTACACCGCAATGGGCGGTCTGCGCAAGTACATGCCCATCACCCATATCACCTTCCTCATCGGATGTTTGGCAATTGCAGGTATCTGGCCCTTCTCGGGATTCTTCTCTAAGGATGAAATCCTCACAGCGGCCTACGAGCAGAGCCCATTCGTAGGTATATGGATGTCGATGGTTGCTGGTCTTACAGCATTCTACATGTTCCGCCTCTACTACCTGATATTCTGGTGGAATGAGCCTGACTACGGTCACCACCGTCCGCACGACGCACCGTGGGTGATGTCACTCCCGCTGATTATCCTCGCAGCTGTGTCGGTAGTAGCCGGCTGGATACCCTTCGGCGAGCTCGTCACTTGGAATGGTGAACCCTACGAAATCCACATCGACTGGAGTGTAGCGTCAATGAGCCTTATCATCGCCGTGGCTGGCATAGCTCTTGCCACAGTGCTGTATCGCAAGGAAAATCCTCTTCCCGACAAGATTGCCAACAGTGTGAAGTGGCTGTGGACATGCTGCTACCACCGCTTCTACTGGGACGAGCTTTATCAATTCATCACCCACAAGATTATATTTGGTTGCGTGAGCCGCCCCATTGCATGGTTTGACCGCCACATCATCGACGGAGCCATGGACGGCATGGCAATCGTGACCAACAAAGCCTCCAATGCCATCAAGGGTCTCCAGTCAGGCAGCCTGCAGATGTATGTTTGGTGGTATGTGGTCGGAGCCGCCGTGCTCGGAATCATCACCGTATTGTGTGTGCTTTAATCTCTAACTACCTCGCTTAATAGTGTAAATATAGTAAACCGATGTTTTCAAATCCTTTGATTTATTTTGTGGTCATTCCCCTGGTGATGCTGGGGCTACTGGCCATCTGTCAAAACATCAAGCAGATTCGCGCCGTGGCTGTAGCAGGCTCGCTGGCCTTGATAGGTCTGTCGGTGTGTGTGCTGCTTCAATATCTTAACATACGTAATGGTGGTGGCCCCCACGCCAATGATCCGATGCTCTTCACCGGCTCATGGACATGGTTCGGCCCACTGCATATCAACCTTGCCGTAGGCGTGGATGGCGTGTCGATAGCAATGCTTATCCTGTCGTCGTTTATCGTCTTTGCCGGCTCGTTCGCTTCATGGACAATAAGCCAACCCAAGGAGTTCTTCTTGTGGCTCATCTTGCTGTCGACTGGTGTATTCGGATTCTTCATCTCGATCGACCTGTTTACAATGTTCATGTTCTACGAGGTGGCGCTCATCCCCATGTACCTTCTTATCGGAGTTTGGGGCTCGGGCCGCAAGGAATATTCAGCGATGAAACTTACCTTGATGCTTATGGGTGGCTCGGCCTTCCTGATGCTCGGTCTCATCGGTATCTACTAC
>CAMWOD010000201.1 GCA_947175715.1 uncultured Porphyromonadaceae bacterium | reverse complement strand
TTGCGATGCAAAGGTAAGGCGTTTTTACTTACTGACCAAATTTTTTTGAATATTTTTTTTCTATATAATTTTACGTTGCCTGATATTTGTTGCAACACGTTGTACAAGCGCCTTTTATCGGCATCAGCATTTCAAAACCATACTACTATACTAAGGATGCTGAATATGTAAAAGACAATGTTGAAATTTGAGTTTTAAAATATTATCTCTACTTTTGCCTTGAATTTTAACCGCAAAAGCTATAGAGTATGACTGAATGGGATAAGATGCAGAATAATCTGATATACAACGATTTTGATGCAGACCTATTTGATCGAAGAGTTGTTGCTAAGAAACTTTTCAAAGAATTCAATAAGACCAGTGATGACGAAGTGGAACTTCGCAGGGAAATCATGCGCAAACTCTTCAAAAAAGTAGGGGAACGGGTATGGCTGGAGCCTGATTTCGCATGTGAGTTCGGCAAAAACATCACAATAGGCAATGATGTCTACATAAACTTCGGGTGCACTATCCTCGATTGCGGCCAAATTACGATCGGCAATAATACGTTATTGGGACCGAATGTAAGCGCATATTCAGCCAATCATTCGCTTGATGCCGAAGAGCGTATCATAGGCGCCTTGATTCCCAAGCCTATCAATATCGGCAACCGGGTGTGGATAGGTGGAGGCAGCACAATTCTTGGGGGTGTGAGCATCGGCGACGACTCGGTGATTGGCGCCGGAAGTGTAGTGACCAAGGATATCCCATCGGGAGTCATCGCTGCTGGCAATCCCTGTAGGGTAATACGTAAAATCACCGACAACGACAAAGTAGGTTTCGTGCTAAATCAATAATAAATCACACAATTGCTACCGCCTTGACTGCATCAGGCTTTGATAAACGATTTTGGCCAGAGCTCGGGCTACCCGGCAAGAGGATGCTGTGGTGTGTTATTGCCACAATAGCATGCCATATGCCTATGTTGGGGCAGACACTGTCGACCGACGATGGCATTAAGCGCTGGGAGGCGGATTTTCGCGGGGGTCTTAACACCGACGGCTATCAGTTCGACCTTGGCATAGCATTTTTTCCTATTCAGTATATTGGAGTCAAAGCTCAATTGGGCATCGATGGGGAGATTAAGGAGTTGGGCGACTGGGGCGTAGACGACATCGACTCGCATCATTCCTACGCATCACGCTTCAAATTCACCCCTGCGGCGGTATTAAGGACCCCTGAATTGATACATTGGAAAAGTAAAGACGCAGGTATTTACATTTTCGCCGAACCGGGCATAATACTCTCACCCGGCGCCAGCGGCAGCAAAAAAGCAGAATGCTTCAACTGGGATCTCAAAACAGGCATAAACATTCAGGTCGATCAATTTATTTTCACAATTGGGTATGGTGTGACCAACTTCTGCCTTTACTCAGGTTTCCCAACAAATCACTGGGGCTGGCGCGACACTGATGACTATATCACCCATTCCGGCTTTATCGGAGGCGCATACAAGTTTTAAGCTCGGTGAAGTTTTACATCTAACTTATATAAAAAAGCCTGCGCTGCTCTTATGAAGCAACGCAGGCTCGATTGTATTATTTAACTCGATGGTGCTATTTGATAAGTACTTTTTTTGCCGTGGCGCATGATTTCCAAATGTATAAACCAGGAGGAACTCCCGACCATGCGCCATACCCTATCGACTCCCTTAGAAGCATGCCGCTGATCGAATACAATCGACCAAGAGATAAGGTTGCGTCATCTGTTAAATCAGCAACCCCTGCGCCTTCACCGCCCTGGGGGAAGACCGGAAGTGACGGGAACCAATAGTTGGAGATCATCGGATATTCTTTGAGCAACTTACCGTCGGCATCAAAGCGTCGCATCACATAAGTGGGATCGACAAATTTATGAAACATCGAGGCATAAAGCTCATCAGTCACAGGATGAATGCCGAGAGAACATCCATAAATATGCCAATCGCCCTCTTCATCCGAAAAATCAATGATTTTTTCCAACTTTCGAGAGTCGATATCGTAACGGAAAACCCTATGGTTGGTAAACCAGCTGTTGGGGCCACCGCACCAATATAATCGGTTAGTGACCGTAGATGCGCAGAATGGATCGGGAGTCCACGCATACCATGAATTGGGTGGCGGGAACATATCGGCACCTTCAATTTTTATCACCTCACGTTCCAGGCTTACGGGGTCAAGACGGATAATATAAGGAACGGTCGCCCCGGTGCCTTGCACATTTTTTGCGGCTGAATACCATAGATTTCCGTCCTTCGATCGTACCATAGTGGACCCGATACCCGACATTCGGCGGGGGCGTGTACCTGTATCATGTTCAATGGCATCATCGATGATCCCCATATCCAGCACCTCGACAACCTTGTCGGTCGTCGGGTCGATAACAAGCATGCCATATTGCTGATGGACAGCGAAAACCTTGCCCTCAGCCAAAACCATTGTTCCCGTCTGTCCGTAGTACAACGAACTCGTAGGATCGGTGTTAGGCTTGTCGTTATCTCCACCCGCATTTGGATTGGCCGAACCCTCTACTTGACCTTCAATTTCAAGTGTATTGAGATTGAGAATCCATATACCGTTGCTCGACGATACGTAACCTTTATCTTTGGTAACGCCGCAGAAAGCTCTGCCATCACATTGATTGCCTGATGGATCAATCAACTGAAGTTGATTAATCATTTTCATGGTCGAGGCATCGGCTATGGATATTCTACCACCTACGATACTCGCACCAGGGTCCTTGTCTTGTTTTGCTATCATATACAGCCTTCCATCCCATATGGCTCCGTATTGGTTGGTGCATCCGAGTTCCATGCCGGGATTTTCAGCCTGGATTACACGATAATACCAGTAGTCACCATTAGGGTCGTCGGGCAGAAGGTAATTCACAGTAGAATTTTGGTGTCCGTACCAATCCTCGTTTATAATGATTACACCCTTGGTATAATCAATGTCGCCCGCAGCGGCATTAGTAACCGCTGCGAGAGACAAGAAGCATGTTAGTGATAATTTCCTTATCATTTTACAATAATTTTCTTTGACACACCATTGTCAGCTATCAATATATAGATACCTGGAGCAACGGTGAGGGTGTAAGTGAACTTTTCGGAGTCGACGGTAAATGTGTCAACAGTTATACCCTGAGTGTTCACCAGGTCGAATGTCGATCCATTGTAACCTGCCACAGTCACGATTCGACCATCACTACTGATTCTGCAATTGGAATCGGCCAATGACTCTACTCCAGTGTTGAGCGTCACTTTGACATTAATAGTATGATTTACCAC
>CAMWOD010000200.1 GCA_947175715.1 uncultured Porphyromonadaceae bacterium | reverse complement strand
GGATTACATATGCCGGTGGCGATGCTCGAGTGTGAGTCGTCGATAGCCCAGAGTGTAAGGCGGGTGTCTTGGTCGGGACGAAGTGATTGCGGCAACACGCACTCCGCTGTAAACTTGCCATTGGTTACAACTGCGGTGACTTCGCCGAGTAGGGTTTCGTCGAGTTTCACTTCGCGCGGATCGGATTTGCCATCCTTGGGTGATGACATGATGGTGACGGGTGACTCGTACACTGATAAGGTGACCAGGCCGTTGTAGTTGTCGAGGATGTTGCCTATAGTGTCAACAACAACGCCTTGAATGGTGTTGGTGCTCAGCGGATAGAGTGTAGGATCGGTGTCGGCGCCATGATTGTTGATGGCTGTGACCTTGATAGTGTGCTCAGGTCCGATATATGGTACTTCGGGGTCGCCGAGGAGATTGTAAGCCATGGTGTTGATGTGGATATTTACATCGATTGGGTTGCTCATCACCTCGTTTTGGGCTTGACGGTATAATTGGCCGATCGTGGTCTTGCCTGAGGCTTGAGCTATGGCTTTTCCCATTGCAAGGTTGAGGTAGTGGTTGGAATCGGCATATACAGTGCGACTCGACCCTACCACGGCAATTGCTCCACCGTTGGGGTTGTATAGCATTGCCTCGGCAATGCCGTCGCTCAGTCGGTCGAAGGCGTAGGAGTCGCATGTGGCGAGCATCCATATCGGCAGGTGGCTATAAGGCACCGACTCGGCGTATTTTTTGTGCCACATGTAATTGAATAGTGTGAGATGCTCAGCGTTGCCGTGTCCTACATACATCACGTAGTCTTGCCCCTGGCTGAGCGACTGAATGATCTGTTGGCGACCTTCGTAGGCGTCTTCTCCGCGCCATGGATACACGTTGTTGAATACTTTGGTAAACGTGGTGGCAGGCATGTGAGGAGCCATGGCATCAATCACCAGCTCGGCTTGCCGTTCATGCTTGTTGGCGTCGTTGTCGTCGGCAAATGCAAGGACGTTGTTGCGGTAGGGGCGGTCGATAGGAGTTGACATGTGCCGGATGATTTTATCAACAACCACATCGGGTTTGGTCTGTGAGGGTATTCGTCCTACGGCAATATCCATTTTGGTTGATGACACGCTGACAGGGTTGTAATAGTCGTCGAGGAAGCCAAAATAGTCATCGCTCACGTAGTTTGTGGCGTTGTGTCCCATACAGGTGTAGTCGTCGGTCTGATATGTGAGGAGGGCGTCGTTGGCTTTAAATGCTATCTGGCGGTTGTCGTATATGCCGTGACCGAACAGCAGTAACGAGCGGAATTTCAAGGTGTCGCGGTCGAAGAACATCTTGGCCGCACGACGGTAGGCCATGACGTCGGGGGTGCCTGATGAAAATTCGTTGAACACCTCGCTCTGTTTGGCCACGACCACATCGATGCCTTGAAGCTCGCGATGTGCCTGGGCCAGGCGTTGTGCGGCATCGTAACATGTCTCATTGGTGATGATGAGCATGTGGGGGGTGGGCATGGCATGGAGATTCTGATTGTCAATTGCCCCTACCACTTCGGGTGTGGGGAATTGACGTTGTGGGTCGAATGCGATGGCGCGCAATGCAGGCGAATCGGATGTGTTATAGCTCTTGTCGGGGGTAAGCCACAGCTGATTTGTGCTGCTGCGGAAGGTGTTGAACTGACGTATGTTGGTCACATCGGTGATGTCCCATATCAGGGTTTTGGTAGAGGCATCGTCGAGCGAGAACTTGATGCGTTGTGATTTAAGCACGTTGGGGAAGTGCATAATGCGCTGGCTGCGGTCGGCCAGGGTGTTGTGGCTGGGGTAGCTGAAGAAAACCCAGTCATTGGCACCATAAGAAAATGCCGTGCTGGCAGCAGTGGATGAGTTGGGGGCAACGGTGACGGTATATTCGTTTGATCCCCCCTCCTCGCGTAGTGCGAAGTATTGGTATCCGTAAAGGCGCGAGAATATCTGCAGGTCGGTGGTCTGAACGAGACCGCTATTGTGGGTCGAGGCGCCGGGCTTAATATCGTTGTCGAATGTGACGCTAAAGCGGGGCTCAACTCGGCCTGATTTGGCTACTGAGGTGTAAGACACATATCCTCTTGTCGAGCCTGCTATCGGCGCTGTGACAGTGAATGTCAAGGGTCGGTTGCCGGTTTCTTTGATGTTCCTGCTGAAAAAGCGTGCGCCACCCTGGCCGGGATTGGCCTCGTTGAAGTCGTAAAACTCAATAGCGGTGTGAGTGGTGACATCGTCGGTGTTGCTCACATTGCGGCTCACCCTCGGGAGGCTCGATGGGCTCTGTGAGTCGGTGAGGAAGTAGTAGCCGGCGGTAGCAGAGTAGTTGGTGCGGATATTGTGATGGTAATACTGGTTGTAGGATAGTGATACACTCTGCGGACCTTCGCCATAAAACAGTATGCGGCCGTCGTCGGTGCGCACTACTGGGGTCTGTGGCAGGTCGTCGGGGTCTTCGGGGTTGAAACGCTGCGATGTGAGCGCAGCGCCTCCATAGCCGCAAACTACCACCTTCGATGGGTCGGAAAATCCCATCTCGCGAAGCTGGTCGGCTGTAAACTGGTATATGCCGTTGTCTACAACTTTAATTTTTACCCAATTGCCCGAAGCGAGCACCGACTTCTCTTTGTAGAAGGTGGGGCAAAAAGCCGATGCGATGACCGATGTGGCCATTGCTGAAACAAAGAGTAGTAATCTGTTGGCTTTATGAGGTAATAGTTTCATATCTATTGTGTTATCGGATATTGAAGTGAAGCACTTGTGTGTCGTTGATAGCTGCTGCGATTGAAGTTTGGGGGTCTATGTTTATGTCGTCGGCGATGATGCAAGGTGCTATCTGGTCGCCATTTTTCAGAGTCCTCCATCGGCTTAAGGCCTCGATGGATCGAGGTAGTTGCCAGGTGGATGTGTCAACCCGAGTAGTGGTGCCGTTGATCGTGACTGAGTCGATGATGCGCGGCGTCGAGAGCCATTGCCCGGTCACCCATGCCGAGTCGAAGCACTGTGAGAGCTGAGATTCGCGCCACTGCTTGGGGGGATTGATGCGTAGCCCAATGGTGATGGCATCGTAATATCTTGATGCGAACTTCTGCGCTATAGATTTGCCCAGACGTGATATACGCAACACTGCATATGGGGTGGCGGTCCATTGCCCCTCGATGTCGGGGATGAACAGCGGCAGGTTGCGGTTGAGCCATGATGAGTCGGGAAAGGTGTTGACTCTGGGCCACGACTCGATGGGCTGTCCGGGGTTACGCTCTATGGTGATAATTTTCATCGGTCGGAGGCGCTTACAT
>CAMWOD010000199.1 GCA_947175715.1 uncultured Porphyromonadaceae bacterium | reverse complement strand
ATCATTGGGCGTATAACTTCGAGTAGTTGCTCTACAGTGGTGATGGGGCGGCTTGAGCGGGCTCGGACTATGGCCGAGGCCATGCGTCGGGCTTGGCGCAGCTCGCCGTATAGGTAAAGTACATCGGCCAGCCGCTCGTCGCTGTAGCTGGCAAGTATATCGGCGGCGGTGACTGAGGCGTTGCGGTTCATTCGCATGTCGAGTGGACCATCCCAGCGGAATGAGAACCCTCGCTCGGGGTCGTCGAAGTGGTGAAACGACACTCCTAAGTCGGCCAGCAGGCCGTCGATGGCGGTGACGCCGTAAAAGCGAAGGAAGTTTTTGATGAATCGGAAGTTGGATCTCACCATTGTAAACCGAGGGTCGTCAATAGCATTGGCCACGGCATCGAGGTCCTGGTCGAATCCGTAAAGATGTCCATTTTGGTCCAAATGGTCAACAATAGCGCGCGAATGACCACCTCCACCATAAGTGGCATCAACATAAATGCCTGATGGATTTATGCTTAGCGCCTCAATAGTTTGAGGTAAAAGGGCGGGTATATGATATGGTTGCTGGTCCATTGCGCATGCTGTACTAATCAGGGTGTAAAGTTAGTGATATATTTTCAGAATTTGTATATGTAAATTCTCAAATATGTCAAAAAAGTTATCAACATATTTGTACGCATGCGTGTTGGGGAGTCTTGAACCCCGAATTATGATTTACGATTGTAAACTTTTCTTCCCGGCGAGCATTCCGCAGGCGGCCATGATGTCCTCACCGCGCGATGTGCGTATAGTGCAGGTGATACCTGCGCCGTTGAGCCTGTCGCGAAATTCCACCATCCGCTGGTCGGTGGCCGAAGTGAGATCACAATCGGGTATGGCGTGAAAACGTATCAGATTGACACGCACCTCCATGCCCCGAAGCAGGCGTATCAGGGCGTCGGCATGTCGATCGTCGTCGTTAACGCCATGCCACATGATGTATTCTATCGACAGTCGGCGCTGGTGGGCGAAGTCGTATTGGCGCAGCAGGTCTATAACTGATGTCAGCGGATAGGCTCGCTCTACGGGCATAAGCTCGCGACGCTGGGTGGGGAAGGGTGTGTGGACGGATATGGCGATGTGCACTTTGGTGCTGTCAAGCAGCTTGCGCAACCCGTCGAGCTTGCCTATCGATGAAACGGTGATGCGCTTTGGGCTCCATGCCAGACCCCAGGGGGCGGTGAGCACTTCGATGGCCTGAAGCACGGGATCGAGGTTGTCGAGTGGTTCGCCCATGCCCATAAACACGATGTTGGTGAGGCGGTCGGCCTCATGCACCGATAGCGGTTGGTTGATGATCTGGGCTGCTGTGAGATTGCCATGAAATCCTTGGCGCCCTGTCATGCAGAACTTGCACCCCATCTTGCACCCTGCTTGCGACGACACGCATAGTGTGGCACGGTCGCGGTCGGGTATCATCACGGCCTCGATGTCGCGCCCAGGAGCGCCGCGAAACAGGTATTTCACCGTGCCATCGGTCGACTTTACTGAGCTTAATGGGGCCTCGCGCCCTATACAGTAGTCGCGCGCCAGCTTCTCGCGTGCGAACTTCGACAAGTTGGTCATCTGGTCGATCGACGTAACGCGCTTTTCATATAGCCATTGAGCCATCTGCTTGGCTGCGAAGCGGGGCATGCCCTGCTCGGAGGCAAGGGCCTGTAGCTGAGGTAGAGTCATACCCAGCAAGGGTTGCAAATTGTGATTTTCGGTTGCCATAGGAGCACAAAATTACGAAATATCGTTAACTTTGCGGCATGGAGCGCGATATTTATGCAATAGTGATGGCCGCAGGGCGTGGCACTCGGTTTGGTGGCGAGTTGCCCAAGCAATTCGTCGACCTGGCCGGAATGCCGGTGATGGTACATGCCATCAATACGCTACGCCATTGGAATCCAGACGTTAAGATTGTGGTGGCTCTTAATCCCGACGACGCTGAAATATGGAGCTCCATCACCGATCGCTATGATTTGGGCGATATTGCCGTGACGTCGGGTGGAGCCACGCGCTGGGAGTCGGTGCGAAATGCGCTGGCCACCCTTAAGCCGGGTAGCAATGATGTGGTGATGGTGCATGATGGCGCTCGACCGCTGCTTACTTGCGATATGCTCGACCGTCTTATGGTAGGATTGACAGGCCACGATGGTGCAATACCTGTGGTGGCGCTCACCGACTCTATTCGCCATATCACGCCCGGAGGCTCGGAGGCTGTTGACCGCAGTGAGTTTTGCGCCGTACAGACTCCTCAAGCTTTTCCTGCATTGAAGTTGCAGAAGGCGTACCAAAACCCTTATCAAGAGAGCTTTACCGACGATGCGTCGGTAATGGCTGCTGCGGGATGTCGCGATATGGCACTCGTGGCTGGGGATGTGCGCAACATCAAAATTACCAATCCCTGCGATGTTGCCATTGCCAATATTTACCTAAAAAGCGGCTCAGATGAATAGGTTGCGGCAGCTTGATATCACCTACCTGAAGGGGGTGGGTCCCAAGCGTGCCGAGATGCTCGCCAAGGAGGCTGGCATCAAATCGTACTACGATCTGCTGTATTATTTCCCAAACCACTATATCGACCGCTCTAAAATCTATCAGATCAGAGATCTTACGGGTGAAATGCCTGCAGTGCAGCTGCGAGGACGTTTTATATCTTTCGTCGAAAAGGGAGAGGGGGTCAAGACGAGGCTCGTGGGACTCTTTACCGATGGTACGGGTCTGATCGAGGTGGTGTGGTTTCAGCGTATCAAGTCGATAAAGGGTTCGTATCTTCCTGAGACGGAATATATTATTTTTGGTAAGCCTCAGGAGTTCAACGGTCGGTGGTCGATGGTTCATCCCGAAGTCGACATTCCCACAGCCACCACAGCCACTCAGGGTTTTCGCGGTGTATATCCACTCACCGAGAAGCTGCGCAGCCGCGGTTTCTCATCGCGCACATTCTTCACCCTGGCGATGTCCGTGCTGCAAGCCTCACCTACCATTGAAGATCCACTGCCTCAGTCGGTAATAGAGAAGCTACGTCTGATGCCGCTTCGCGAGGCGTTGATGGCGATTCACAACCCCTCAAATCCGCAGACTCTTCAGCGGGCCCGATTACGGTTGAAGTTTGAAGAATTGCTGTTGCTGCAGCTCAATATCCAGCGGTATTCGCGCAAGCGCCGCATGCAGTCGGGTGGCTACCGATTTGGTCAAATCGGGCGCTATTTCAATACATTTTACAGCCAATACCTGCCATTTGCCCTCACTGGGGCTCAAAAGCGTGTGATCAAGGAGATTAGGGCCGATATGGGCTCAGGCC
>CAMWOD010000198.1 GCA_947175715.1 uncultured Porphyromonadaceae bacterium | reverse complement strand
TCCCCGAGGGCAAGATGAAGAGCCGCGAGGGCACCGTGGTCGACGCCGACGACCTGATGGACGAGATGGTAGCCTCAGCACGCCAAGTAGCCGTGGAGCAGGGACGCACCGGCGACTTCACCGAGGCCGAAATAGACCAGCTTGCCGAAATCGTAGGCTTGGGAGCACTCAAATACTTCCTGCTTAAAGTCGATCCCCGCAAGAACATGACTTTCAACCCCAAAGAGTCGATTGACTTCAATGGCAACACCGGGCCTTTCATACAATACACCTACGCCCGTATACAGTCGGTGCTCCGCAAAGCCGCCGAGCAAGGATATGAAATCACCAACTACCTGGGTGTAGTACCCGCCGAAAAGGAGGTAGAGCTCATTCAGACCCTCGCCGACTACCCATCGACCGTGGCCGAAGCTGGCCGAAGCTACTCACCGGCCTTGATAGCCAACTACGTGTACGAGCTTGCCAAGCAGTTCAACCAGTTCTACCACGACTTCTCGATACTGCGCGAACAAGATCCCGCCACCCGCTCGCTGCGCCTCACCCTGTGCCAGGCCACAGCATCGATAATCCGCTCGGCGCTGTCGCTGCTGGGCATCGACGTGCCCCAGCGCATGTAATCATCCAAACCCAGTAAATTATTAATCAACAAAACACATATCTCTCAACAATGTACAACTCCAACTATCCCCCCACTTACACCGGAGGCGTTGATATCGCCAGCCGCGTGTCGGCAGTAATGAAGCAAGTTTACGTGCGCATGACTGGCGCTCTGCTCATCACCGCCTTCATCTCTTACTTCTGCTCAACCTCGCTCGGCTTCATACAGTTTGCCATCAACCACCCATTCATGGTGATGTGGCTCCCACTGTTGGGCGCACTTGGCATCGTGTTCGGTCTGTCGGCAGGCATCAACAAGCTTTCGTCGGGCGCTGCCACCGGATTACTCTTGCTGCTATCGGCTCTTTACGGTGTATCACTCTTCCCCATCTTCATGGTTTACACCCATGCATCGATTGTCAAGACATTCTTCATCACCGCAGGCACATTCGGCGCAATGAGCGTATACGGCTATTTCACCGACCGCGACCTGTCGCGCTTCGGCTCGGTGTTGATAATGCTCCTGTTCGGACTGATTATCGTGTCGATAGTCAACATATTCATGAAGTCATCCTCACTTGAGTGGGTACTCTCGGGCGTGGGCGTGCTCATATTCATCGGCCTCACCGCCTGGGACACTCAACAGGTGAAAAACATGGCGCAGTACAACCCTACCTTCTCGGTAGGCAAGCTCGCCACACTGGGCGCCTTGAGCCTGTATCTCGACTTCATCAACCTCTTCCTCTACCTGCTGCGCTTCTTTGGCAACGCCCGCGACTGATTGATGCATTGCGATGTCAATTCGCGAGAACTATGGCATAATACTACGATTGGGCGCACCAATCATGATAGGACAACTGGGCATGATAGTTGTTGGCTTTGCCGACAATATCATGCTCGGTCAGTATAGCACGCATGCCCTATCGGCGGCTTCGCTGGTCAACAACCTGTTCAACGTGGTGATTTTCGCTATCTTAGGTTTCACCTATGGCCTCACACCACTCCTGGGGGCGCTTTTTGGGCGCAATGAGCATGCCGAAATTGGGGGTATGCTGCGCAATGGCGTGGTAATCAATATCATATTTTCATTATTGATTACCGGCATAATGACTATAGTCTATCTCAATCTGCACCGACTCGGCCAACCCGCCGAGCTGATGCCGCTGATACGACCTTACTTCCTCATATATCTGGCAGGCATAGTGCCAATTTCGCTATTCAACGTATTTGCCCAATGGGCCTACGCCATCAATCGCACCAAGATGCCGATGTGGATTATCCTTGCCTCCAACGCATTGAATATAGCAGGCAATTACGCTCTGATTTACGGCCATTGGGGCGCTCCCGAGCTTGGTATAGTCGGTGCCGGATTGAGCACTCTTGCCGCTCGAATCATAGCCCCAGCGCTCATCATAATCATCTTCTGCTTCGGCCGTCAATACAACGAATACCGATGCGGATATGCGCAAAGCCGACAGCAGCGGCGCTATTGGTGGAAGATCAACCGCACTTCATGGCCCGTGTCGTTGCAGATGGTGTGTGAATCGGGTTCTTTTACGGCTGCAGCCGTGATGGCCGGATGGCTGGGCGTAATCGAGCTGGCTTCGTTTCAGATAATTGTGATTATCGGTTCGCTGGGATTCTGCATATACTACTCGATGGCCTCGGCCGTATCGGTGCGTGTGGCCAACGCCGCGGGCACTGGCGACACCCAGGGGGAGCGGGCTGTGGCTTGGGCCGGATACCACATCATGCTCACATTGGCGCTGGCGGCTTCGCTGACATTCATCTTTGCCGGCAAGTCGCTAATATCGATATTCACGCCCGACAGTGCGGTGGTGTCGCTTACGCTCACCCTCATATTCCCATTGGTGCTATATCAGCTCGGCGACGCCACACAAATCACCTTTGCCAACGCACTGCGCGGCACATCGCACGTAAAGCCAATGATGTGGATAGCGGCCTTCAGCTACCTGGTGGTGGGGGTGCCGGCCACCTATATCATGGGGTTCACCCTCGGTATGGGGCTCTACGGCATCATACTGAGCTTCTCAGTATCGCTATTCATCGCCGCCGCACTCTTCCTCTACTACTTCCTCCACACCACCCGCACAAGGGATTTGCGGTAATTGTAAAGTTTTAATATCTTTGCTGACCCAAACCCTACCTCAACCATGAGCAACAAACAAGATAAAATCAACACGTATGCCGACTGCATAAACGGCTCGAAAATACCCACTTACTCGTCAGAGCAACAGAAGGGTGGCGATGAGCTGACAATGTTGTCATTATTCTCAGGTTGCGGTGGTATGGACTTGGGGTTTGAAGGGGCGTTCTTATGCCATCGCCGATCGGTCAATGAATCAAACTCGTCGTGGATTGAAAAGTCGATTAATGACGACTGGGTGATGCTCCAAAAAAATCGATTCTCCACCATATTCGCCAACGACATACTTCGCGAGGCGATGTTGGCGTGGCAAAACTACATGAATCGATTTGGCAAGGACCCCTCAATCTACCGTTTTCAGAGCATAGTGGAGCTTGTAAAGATGCACCAGAACGGGCATGATGTATTCCCCGATGAGGTCGATATCGTCACAGGCGGATTCCCCTGTCAGGACTTCTCAGTGGCAGGTAAAAGGCGTGGTTTTGAGTCGGGTAAGATGCACGACGGGTCGAAAAGAGCCGACGATCTACCCTCGGAGGAGACGCGCGGCAAGCTATACT
>CAMWOD010000197.1 GCA_947175715.1 uncultured Porphyromonadaceae bacterium | reverse complement strand
GTGGTATGGATCGTGAATTTGAATCATCTTTGCTCGAAGGAGCGGTGACCGAACTGTCGCGACTGCCCGGCATCGGGCGCAAAACAGCCTTGCGACTGGCGTTGCACTTGCTGCGCCAGGACGAATCGGTGGCTCAGGGCTTAGGACAGGCAATCATCGATATGCGCCAGGGCATAAAGTATTGCCAGGTATGCCACAATATCTCCCAGGATGACATCTGCCCGATATGCTCCGACGAGCGTCGCGACCACTCCACGGTATGCGTGGTGGAGAACGTAAAGGATGTGATGATTTTCGAGAAAACCCGCCAGTACGATGGCCTCTACCACGTGCTCGGAGGGGTCATAGCCCCCATGGATGGAATCGGACCCGACCAGCTCGAAATCGACTCACTCATCGAGCGCGTGCAATCGGGGCAGGTCAAGGAGGTGATTCTCGCTCTCGGTGCTACGATTGAGGGGGAGACCACCAGCTTCTACCTTTATCGCCGCTTGGGGCAGTCGGGCGTGTTGGTTACCCAGCTCGCCCGAGGTGTGGCTGTGGGCAACGACATCGAGTACACCGACGAAATCACCCTGGGCCGTTCGCTGCTCAACCGCACTCCATTCTCAGCCATTTGACCTCTAAAAACAACATTCAATATGCTTAGCAACGATTTTATCCGCCTCCGCGCCATTGAGCCTACCGATATTGACGCCATATTCCGTTGGGAAAATGACTCACGCCTATGGTCAACCGGTTCGGCAGTAGCTCCATTCTCGCGCAAGCAGGTGTGGGACTACGTATCCAATTATACCGCCGATCCGTATGCATCGGGGGAGTTGCGGCTGATGATAGTCGACGCTAAGTCGGGCGACCCATTAGGGATGATCGACATCACCAATTTCGACCCCGTAAACCGTCGAGGACAGGTAGGTATAATGGTCGACATTGCTCACCAGAGATTAGGGGTGGCACGCAACGCACTCGAACTTCTTGCCGAGTATGCGCGCGACCGACTGGGAATGCACCAGCTGTGGGCCATCATCCCCGCCGAGAATATTGCGAGCCGCGCCCTTTTCGAGCAAAACGGCTATGCCATCGAGGGGCACCTGCGCTCATGGCTCCGTGTAGGCCGCGAATACCGCGACGCCTACTTCTACCACCGCTTCCTCCAGTAACCGCTCACCAGTATTATTTTCTGATTTTGTGGGCCGATGCCGGGGTTTGTACCACATAGATGCCCGACGGGAGTTGGGTAGCATCAACTTCGGTACGAACTCCATATAGTTGGGTGCTAAGCACACATCGGCCATCGAGCGAATACACTGAGACGGCCCCTGCAGCGTCGGTCGACGCGGTTATAACTATGTTCTGACCATCATAGGCCACATCGAATTTAGGGTCACGATCGGCACTCACGTCGCTCACGCCGTTAAGCTCCATCACGCGGCGCATTGCGGCCACGGCATTGAGTCGGCCCGCACCCCAGCGCGTGTTATTCGCATCGGGTATGTCGGTATCGGCAGTCGACATTATAATATCTCTGATTTCATGTACGTTGAGCGTAGGGTCTTCTTCGAGCATCAAGGCTATCACACCGGCTACATAGGGGGCTGACATTGATGTTCCCGCCTGAGCGGCCCACCAGGCTTCGCGACCGTCGACTATGGTCTTATCCGACACAAACTCCACCTCTTCAGGATGCTTGGCCAAATAATCACTCGACATCGACGAAATCAGGTAGCACCCCGGAGCGGCTATGTGGGGGAGCGAACGGCCATCGTCAAGCACTCCATAGCTCGACCATACGCCTATCTCACCTTCATTATAATGAGTGAAATCGAGCACTGAGCCACCTATTGTTGGCACAGTGTTGCGGGTTGTACATGCACCTACCACTATCACATTGTGCCCGCAAGCGATGTCGCTGATCGAGCGATCGGGGTTGGGCTGGGCAAATCGACCAGTCCCTCCGTGGTTGAACTCTACCTGATAAGCGTCGGCGTAGGCATCGACCTCAACCCCGGGCTTACCCTGAATTGTGACGGTGACGAAGTATCGCCCCATCTCGCCGATGCGGTCGGTAGGACTCATATCCATCGAAGTGTATATGTGGAAACGACCGTTGTCGGGGTCAACGCCCGAAGTGATGCGGAAATAGCCCTGGTAATAGCGATCGAAAACCTCGCTGTACTCGGCATTGGCAGTAGTGGCACATCCGGGCGACGCTATCTCCCACTCGCGAGCATCGCTACCACCCTTGAATGGGAATGATGCTACCATCGAAAAGTCGGCCATATCGCGCACTTCGAGCGCAAGCTGAAACTCCCGCTCATCCTTGCTCCAAAAATCGGTCGACCCATAGTTGCGCTGGCAGTTATACCACTTATGATCGGTGATGCACACCGATTTACGCAGCTCGGATGGTGTAAACTTATGGTTGAAATACATATTGGTCCAACCTTCATTGCCTGCCGACATCACTATTACAGCTTCCTCACCGAGTAGGTCGAGATATTGATTGAACAGTGATGTGCCGTCGTGGGGACCGGTGTATGAGCCTACCGACATATTCACTACAGCTGGCTTTCCCACCGAGTGTGCATAGTCGATCACCTCCTCAACGCCGTCGAGTATGCATGCGTCGGTGAGCATACTGGCGGTGGCCACGATTTCTGCCCCCGAAGCTATGCCGCGATAAGGGGTATCCTCGTAGCTGCCGGCCATGATGCCGAGCACATGGGTACCATGCCACTCATCGTCATTGTCGGTGACGAACGATGCCGCATCAAGCGGTGTTGCCACACTGCGCACGCCGAGGGTGTCGCGGTAAGTTACAAACCGTTTTATCCTTGGCTCACCTGCGGGTGTGAGGAAGTTGGGGTGCCATGGGTCGATGCCGTCGTCGGTGAGTCCTACTACCACCCCCTCACCCGTCCAGCTGCGGGGCATCCCTGGCGCTATGCCTATCAACTGGTCGGCGTGGCTCACAGGCAATGCCCGGTCGAGGGTAGGCCGATTGGGCTCTGATATGCTCATTCGGCTTATACCTCCGAATGTGACAAGCTGATCGATTCGGTCGGTAGGCACAAAAGCGAGCAACAAGTCGCCACGTTGACGCAGCAACTTCACTCCCATCGCTTCCAGGTCGGCTACACTTGTTCCGGGCGCAAGACGCATCACCGTGGGCAGGTATACTTTATCATCTGACACGGCCGATGCCTTTCTGCTCTTGTGAGCATAGGCACGTGTTTTGTAGCGATCGGCTATGTGGCGGCTTCGCAAGTCGAGTACTTGCCCGCTCACCCCAAATGCTATCAATATTGCCGACAAAATGGCTATAATTCTATTGTGTATCTGCATGTG
>CAMWOD010000196.1 GCA_947175715.1 uncultured Porphyromonadaceae bacterium | reverse complement strand
GGTACCAACGGTACCACCATCACATCGGGCACATGGAACGTGCAGAAGATGCTTGAGGCTTCCGAAGGTCTTCCTATCAACCTCGGCTTCCTCGGCAAGGGTAACACATCACAGCAGTCAACCCTCGTGGAGCAGCTTGTCGCAGGTTGCATGGGCTTCAAGATTCACGAGGATTGGGGTTCGACAATGAGCGCCATCCGTGCCTGTCTGAAATGCGCTGAGCGCAACGACGTGCAGGTAGCCATCCACACCGACACCCTCAATGAGAGCGGATATGTAGAAGACACTATCGCCGCTATCGATGGCCGCACCATCCACACCTACCATACCGAGGGCGCAGGTGGTGGTCACGCACCCGACTTGCTTAAGGTAGCATCGATGTCCAACGTACTCCCCTCATCTACCAACCCCACACTGCCCTTCGGTATCAACTCCGAGGCCGAGCTTTTCGACATGATCATGGTGTGCCACAACCTCAACCCCAAGATTCCTTCGGATGTGGCATTTGCCGAAAGCCGTGTGCGCCCCGAGACACAGAGCGCCGAGAATATCCTCCACGACCTTGGCGTAATATCGATGGTATCGAGCGACTCACAGGCTATGGGCCGCGTGGGCGAGTCATTCATGCGCACATTCCAGATGGCATCGTATATGAAGGATGCTCGCGGTAAACTTCCCGAGGATTCCGACCAGAACGACAACTTCCGCGTGCTCCGCTACCTGGCTCAAATCACTATTAACCCCGCAATCACCTACGGTATCAGTGACATCCTCGGCTCAATCGCCGTTGGCAAGATGGCCGACCTCGTACTTTGGGAACCTGCATTCTTCGGCACCAAGCCCAAGATGGTGATCAAGGGTGGTATGATCAACTGGGCTCAGATGGGCGACCCCAACGCTTCGCTCCCCACACCTCAGCCAGTGATAATGCGCCCCATGTACGGTGCTTTTGGCAAGGCTATGCCCCGCACATGCGTTCGCTTCGTATCAGGCCTGTCGATGGAGAACGACCTCGCAGCGAAGCTCCGCACCGAGAATATACTCTACCCCGTGCGTCGTACTCGCCAAATCGGCAAAGCCGACATGGTACTCAACAATGCCACACCTCAGATCGAGGTTAATCCCGAAACATTCGACACCTACGTTGACGGTAAGCTCGCTTATGTAGCTCCCGCCAAGGAGGTAGCTCTCGGCCAGCTCTACTGGTTCAGCTAATACCTCACCACAATATAATAAAGAGGTGTGTCAAGCAATTTTTGGCACACCTCTTTTTTTAGCGGAAATGCATTTTCTACGCTCGAAATAAACCAAATTTGCTAAAAAAGTGTTAATATTGCACAATCGCATTTTCAACTCTACCTAACAAATCATGGAAATCATAACCGAAATTTTAGGAAATACTCATCAACCCGAATGGGCCGAAAAACTCAAAGACGCTCATATAGAGTCGATTTACCTTGACCAATGGACCGCTCAAAAGAGCCGATTCCTCGCCAAAAGCGACCATAACCGCGAATTTCCCATCGCACTGAAACGTCAAAGCCAGGTAAAGGATGGGGATGTAATAGCCTACAACCCCGAAACCAACGAGGCTGTGGTGATACGCCTCGCCCTTAACCCCGTGCTCGAAATCGACCTGAGCCGCCTTGAAAGCGAAACTCCCGAAAAGATAATCCGCATCGCAGTGGAGCTTGGCCACGCTATCGGCAACCAACACTGGCCCGCCGTGGTAAAAGGCACCAAGGTATATGTACCGCTGACAGTCGACAAGAAGGTGATGCTATCGGTGATGGAGACTCACAACATCGATGACATAGTATATACATTCCACGAAGGCATTGAGGTGATTCCCTACATGGCACCTCACGAGATACGCCGTTTGTTTGGCGGAGCTTCACACCAGTCGCACTCGCACGTACATTAAAAGCGCCACTTCAGTATGGAAACATCGCTTTTGATGCACTTGCTGCAATTTTCCGACTCAGCATTCCCGGTGGGCACGTTCTCATTTTCCAACGGACTTGAGACCGCATCCTACCTGGGCATAGTACACGACGCCAGCACCCTCGAACAATACACCCGCTCGGTAGCCCGACAAGGCGCCTACAGCGATGGCGTGGCCGCTCTTTTGGCCTACCGTGCCGCCAAGGATGGTGACTATGATGCTTTGTCGAAAGTCGACCGACAGATCATGCTGTTCAAGATGAATGATGAAGCGCGCCTCATGCTATCGCGTATGGGTAAGAAGTTGGCCGCACTGGGCGTACATCTTTTCAACAACAATGAAATCTTCGCACGCTGGATTGCCGACATCAACGCCGGTGACACCCCAGGCAGCTACCCTGTAGCCCAGGGAATTGCATTTGCTCTGGCCGGATTGTCGGAGGAAGAACTTTTTGCCTCGCATCAGTATGGCGTAATCAACATGGTGCTGTCGGCGGCATTGCGCTGCGTGAGGGTATCACACTACGACACCCAGCGCATTCTATTTGAGCTTTCGTCGGAAGTACCCTCATATTATGAAAAGGCTCGAACAATGAGCTTCGAGGATATGAACTCATTCGTACCTCAAATGGACATATTCGCATCGATGCACGAGAAAGGCACGATGCGCATGTTTATGAATTAACTGAATATTCACACATTATAAAATAGAATCAATAAATGTCAACTTGCAGAATAGGTATCGGCGGACCCGTAGGATCGGGTAAAACCGCTCTCATTGAAGCCATCACACCCCGCCTCATGGAGAAAGGGATGAATGTGCTGATCATAACCAACGACATCGTCACCACCGAGGACGCTAAACATGTGCGCAAGACCCTCAAAGGCGTATTGATGGAAGACCGCATCATCGGTGTGGAAACCGGCGCTTGCCCCCACACGGCTGTTCGCGAAGACCCCTCGATGAACATAGCTGCCGTAGAGGATATGGAAGCAAAATTTCCCGATGCCGACGTGGTGCTCATCGAGTCGGGTGGCGACAACCTCACACTCACCTTCTCTCCTGCCCTTGTTGACTTCTTCATCTATGTGATCGACGTGGCCGCTGGCGACAAAATTCCCCGTAAAGATGGCCCTGGCATATCGCAGAGCGATATCCTTGTAATCAACAAGATTGACCTTGCCCCCTACGTGAACGCATCGCTCGAGGTGATGGATCACGACTCAAAGCTCATGCGTCCCGGCAAGCATTTCGTGTTCACAAACTCAATGACTGGTGAAGGCATCGACGAGCTCATCGACCTAATATTTAACATGGCACTCTTCGACCAAGCCTATAAAGTGGTAAGCAAATGAAGCGAATATACTCCGATGAACCCGAGGTGCACTTCGATCACCTTCCCGAGA
>CAMWOD010000195.1 GCA_947175715.1 uncultured Porphyromonadaceae bacterium | reverse complement strand
CACTGACCACAAAAAACAGAGGCTGCGCCGTAAAACCGAATTACGACACAGCCTCAATATTTTGATGTAGGAAAATTATATACTATTACCTATTATACGTAGCCACGTATAATACCTCGCTTGGAGTTGCGTACGAAGAGTATTATCTCGTCACGCTCGGCGGTGGCCGGAAGTTCGGCCTCGATGCGTTCTATAGCGTCACTTACATTGAGCCCCGACAGATACAGGTAACGATATATCTCCTGAATTGAGTAGATAGTTTCGCTTGTGAACTGACGACGGCGCAATCCAATTGAGTTTACGCCGCAGTAGGCTATAGGCTCGCGGGCAGCTTTGACGTAAGGTGGTATATCCTTGTTGATAAGTGCGCCGCCTTGTATCATCACATGCGGGCCAATGTGGCAGAACTGGTGGATGAGTGTACCACCTCCGATCACTGCAAAATTATCTACCTGTACCTCGCCCGCTATCTGAGTGGCGTTCGAGATAATTACGTTATTACCCACTGTACAGTCATGAGCTATATGGGAATAAGCCATTATCAAGCAATTGTCGCCCACCACTGTTCGGCCGCGAGCACTTGTGCCGCGGTTTACAGTGACACATTCACGTAGTGTAGTGTTATCGCCAATGATGGCAAGAGTATCTTCGCCGCGGAATTTCAAATCCTGTGGGATGGCCGAAATCACCGCACCGGGGAAAATCTTACAGTTTTTGCCGATACGAGCTCCTTCCATTATGGTCACATTAGAGCCAATATATGTACCTTCGCCGATTTCTACATTCTGTTCGATGGTGGTGAAAGGGTCGATTACGACGCTTGGGTGTATTTTTGCCGCCGGATGGATATAGGCTAAAGGTTGCTTCATAATTAAATGTATTATTTATTCTTTACAATTTGAGCCATAAACTCGCACTCGCACACTACCTTCTCTCCTACGAAAGCTATACCTTTCATCACGGCCATGCCGCGTCGCAGAGGAGTGAGGAAGGATACATGGAATATCAGTGTATCGCCGGGAACTACCTTTTGGCGGAACTTCACATTGTCAATTTTCATGAAGTAGGTTGAGTAGCGCTCAGGCTCATCCACTGCTCCAAGCACCAGCAAGCCTCCAGTTTGAGCCATAGCTTCAACTTGGAGTACGCCTGGCATCACGGGCTCTTGAGGGAAGTGGCCTTGGAAGAATGGTTCGTTGGATGTAACGTTCTTTACGCCAACAATGTAATTCAACCCCTTATCGATGATTTTATCTACAAGCTGGAATGGGTAGCGGTGGGGAAGATGAGCACGTATGTCATTAACGTCCATCAGCGGGGCTTTGCCAGGATTGTAAACGGGAGCTTGTATTTCCTGACGCTTGATTTCACGACGTACTTGCTTGGCAAAAGTGGTGTTGATGGTGTGCCCTGGGCGTGTAGCAATGACACGACCACGAAGAGGTCGTCCTATCAAGGCAAGGTCGCCCATCACGTCAAGCAGTTTGTGACGTGCAGGTTCGTTGTCGTAAGCAAGAGGGCGATGGTTTACGTAGCCAAGCTGATCGGCAGGTTTGTGCTCCACACCCATCATATCTGCGAGATGGTCGAGGTCGGCCTGTGCCATTGGCTGGTCATAGATCACTATAGCGTTGTCGAGATCGCCACCTTTAATAAGATTGTTCTTTACCAGCGGCTCAATCTCACGTACAAATACAAATGTGCGGCTTGATGCTATCTCAGTGGCGAAATCGGCTACATTGTCGAGTGAAGCGAACTGGTTGGGTATCACGCTTGAGTCGTAGCTGATGCGCACATCTACAGCAAAGTCAGTATCGGGGAGCACAAGTATAGAGGCGCCTGTTTTTTCGTCGACTACCTCAATACGCTGTTTCACGATATAGAAATCTTTGTCGGCATCTTGCTCAACAGTACCTACTTCTTCGATTTTGCGGCAATATTCTATAGCTGATCCATCAAGTATCGGCACCTCAGGTCCATTCACCTTTATCAGCACATTATCTATGCCTGCGGCATATAAAGCTGCGAGGGCGTGCTCAACGGTGCTCACTTTAGCGTCACCCTTGGCAAGTACTGTGCCTCGTTGGGTTTCTACCACATTCTCGGCAAGTGCATCGATAATGGGTTGATCTTCGAGGTCAACGCGCTGGAACTTATAGCCTTGTCCTACTTCTGCGGGGCAGAACTCGGCTGTAATCTCTAATCCTGTATGGAGACCCTTACCGGTGATGGAAAATGAGTCCTTTAAGGTTACTTGATTCATTGTTATCTTGTGATATTTATTGGTTTTATATTACTTGATTGGTTGATGTGGTGCTCGCTATTTCGCTTTTTCGAGCGTGTCCACACGTGCAAACAGTTCGGCAAGATGCTTTATATATACTTGTTGACGCTGCCAATGGCGAGCGTCGATGGCTGGGTAGCCCATAAGCGTCTTATTGTCGGGTACATTTCCAGGGATGCCGCTTTGTGCACCGATGGTCACATTATTGCCTACCTGAATGTGACCGGCAAATCCTACTTGACCACCAATTACACAGTGTTTACCTAATTTGGTCGAGCCCGCAATGCCTGTCTGGGATGCAATGACAGTATTAGACCCAACTACACAGTTGTGAGCTATTTGTATCAGGTTGTCGAGTTTCACACCCTGCTCTATATGAGTTGCGCCCATTGTAGATCTGTCAATTGCAGTGTTGGCCCCTATCTCTACGTCATCGGCAATTTCGACTATACCCAATTGAGGTATTTTTTTGTATGTCTCACCTACAGGAGCGAAACCAAATCCATCGGCCCCAATTACGGCACCAGAGTGGATGATGCAGCGGTTGCCAATTGAGCAGCGGTGATATACTTTGACACCTGAATATAATGTGGTGTCTTCACCCACTGAGGCATTCTCACCTACATAACAATGTGGATATATTTTAGCCCCTTTCCCTATTTTGGCACCTTTGGCAATGTACGCAAAAGCACCTATATAAACATCATCCGGCAGCTTGACGTCGGGAGCTACAAACGATGGCTGTTCTACGCCGTGAGGCTGTGGTGTGAGAAATTGTGCTGCTAACTCGAGGAGTTGAGCCACGGTGGCGTAAGGGTCGTCGACCTTTATTAATGTGGCATTGATGGGATGCTCAGGCGCAAAATCGCGTCTTACGAGTACTATAGACGATTCAGTGTTATATATAAAGTGAGCATATTTAGGGTTGGCCAGGAAAGAAATGGCCCCGGGTTTTCCTTCTTCGATTTTGGCAAAGCTCGATATGGCAACATTACCGTCGCCCACTACTTCACCATTAACCATAGATGCTATCTGATCGGCAGTGAATTGCATTGCTTACGGTTTATAAG
>CAMWOD010000194.1 GCA_947175715.1 uncultured Porphyromonadaceae bacterium | reverse complement strand
TCTGCATAACGCTTGACCGCCTCAGCATTAACAAATATTGGGGAACCGGGTCTAAAGAAAAGAGTTTTAAAACGTAGTTTCAGGAGATGATTGTATCCTCGGCGGTGCTTATGATGCCGCGGATGCTATAGCGTATGCCGGTGCGTTGGCCGGCGGTGTAGATAAATTTCTCGTCGGATAAGGGGCGAAGAACTTCGTTGAAATATAGAGGCGCATTTTGCGTAAGGCTCATGAATTTCACTACATCGCCTGGCAGTAGACGCCCATTTTCGGAATGAACTACCCTGAACGTCCCCTTTTCCAGGCATACGAGAACACATGTGCGGTCGGGTTGCCATGCAAGCTCCACGATGCTACCTGGCATGATTTCATCGGTGGTCACCGTCTCCCCCATATATGAGGCAGATTCGGCTTCGGGGCTTTTGCAATACTTTATGTAGTCCTCAAATGTGTTGAATCCCAGTAGTTTTACTAAAGATATGAGGGTGTACTTGTAAGGCTGGTAAGTGTCAGAAATATCGCGATTATAGCCCCATATACGTTTCAATGTTGAGCCAGAGATTCTTGTGCCTATCTTAGTCAATTCATCAGAAAGAAACTCGAAATCGCGGGGCGAAATCATTTTTCTCCCAATACGTTTCTCAACTGCCACACACAATTTCGAGATAAACTCTTTGTCATTTACTAACTGTCGATCGGTCATCAAGAGGATTTTTAATTAATCTTCTGCAAAATTACTATAATCCGCTGGACTAAACACATCCATCGCAATCCATCTTAATTCATGTTCAACCTCCCACCCTAAAATTTGTATCCTAAATTTGGGAACAGTTATGTAAAAAGTTGTCCTAAATTTGGGGACAGGTGGTAAAAATCTGGTCTTAGAAGATCTGGCCGTAGGATGAGCGGTCGAGGTTGCGGTAGGAGATGGCCTCGCGGATGTGTTGTGGCTTCACCTGCGCGCTGCCGTCGAGATCGGCTATGGTGCGTGCTACCTTGAGTATACGGTCGTAGGCGCGGGCCGACATGTCGTAGCGTGTCATGGCATTGCGCAGTAGGTGGGTCGACTCTTGGTCGAGGGCAACGTGGATGCTCAGCAGGCGGTTGTTCATCTGAGCGTTGCAATGCACGTGTGGCTCGTCGGCATAGCGTTGAGCCTGAATGGCGCGGGCTTTGATTACTCGCTCGCGTATGGCAGCCGATGTTTCGCCGGGTTTGTGCGACGACAGTTCGTCGAACGGCACGGGCAGTATCTCACACTGTATGTCGATGCGGTCGAGCAGTGGACCTGAGATACGGTTGAGGTATTTCTTCACTGCTCCGGGCATACATTCGCATCGCTTGGTGGGGTGGTTGTAATATCCGCAAGGGCATGGGTTCATCGAGGCGACGAGCATTATCGATGCTGGGTAGTCGATGGTGTATTTGGCTCGCGACACGGTGATGTGCCTGTCCTCAAGCGGTTGGCGCATCACTTCGAGCACAGCGCGCGGAAATTCCGGAAATTCGTCGAGAAACAGTATGCCGTTGTGGGCCAGCGAGATTTCACCCGGCATCGGATTGGTGCCACCTCCCACGAGTGCCACCGGTGAGATGGTGTGGTGCGGAGCGCGAAATGGGCGTGTGGTCATCAGCATCGAGCCTTGCTTGAGCTTTCCGGCTACTGAGTGTATCTTGGTGGTCTCGAGCGCCTCGTGGAGAGTGAGTGGTGGCAGTATGGTAGGTAGACGTTTGGCCATCATAGACTTACCAGAACCTGGAGGGCCTATGAGTATGATGTTGTGACCGCCGGCGCAAGCTATCTCGAATGCGCGTTTTACCGACTCCTGTCCTTTCACCTCCGAGAAGTCAACGTCGAAGTGCTCGTTGGCGCGGGCAAATTCAGCGCGTGTGTCGATGACGGTAGGCTGGAGCGACAGCTCGTCGTTG
Organism: uncultured Porphyromonadaceae bacterium; assembly: GCA_947175715.1. Classification (GTDB taxonomy): domain Bacteria; phylum Bacteroidota; class Bacteroidia; order Bacteroidales; family Muribaculaceae; genus JAJPXC01. The sequence continues at coordinate 1,436 of CAMWOD010000194.1, read as the reverse complement.
AGATAGTCGATTACCTCGCGCAAGGTGTTGACGCCGTACACGTTGATATTGTTGACCACTGCGGCTTCGCGCACATTGGCCTGCGGCACGATTATGCCTTCATAGCCCAGCTCGCGGGCTTTGATGGCAATGGGGAGTATGCCCTTGATAGGGAGCACCGAGCCGTCGAGCGACAGCTCACCCATTATCATCAGCCGGTTGAGGCGTTCGTGCTTTACTTTGCCAGCCGAAGCGAGTATGCCAATGGCGAGGGGCAGGTCGTAGGAGGCACCTTCCTTCTTTACGTCGGCCGGCGACATGTTGACCACGATGCCCATCCTTGGAAATTCCAGGCCCGACATCTTTATAGCCGAGAGCATGCGCTGATAACTCTCCTTGACGGCAGTGTCGGGGAGCCCTACTATTGTAAATGTGAAGCCCGGCTCTACCACAACCTCCATTGTCACCGGTATGGCGTCAATGCCGTAAACTGCTGCGCCGTAGGTCTTGACAAGCATATCCGTTGAGCGGGTAGGGAGGTTGGGGGCTGGGAGTATAGGTTATCGGTCGTTGCCGATGATGCCGTGGGCCTTGAATACCTTCTCGATTTTTTCGAGAGCAGTGGTCACCTGGTCTTTGGTGTGTGTGGCCATCAGCGAGAATCGTATCAGGGTGTCCTGCGGAGCAACGGCGGGCGAAACTACGGGGTTTACGAAGATGCCTTCGTTGAGCAGGTCGCGGGTTACGGCAAATGTTTTGAAGTTGTCGCGGATAAACAGTGGGATGATCGGGGTTGAGGTATTGCCGATTTCAGCTCCCATCTTGCGGAAACCGTCGAGTGCGTAGTTGGTGATTTCCCACAGGTGCTCCTGGCGCTCGGGTTCCTTCTCCATGATGTCGATGGCGGCGAGGGCTGCTGCGGTCGATGCGGGAGTGATTGAGGCTGTGAAGATGTAGGAGCGTGAGTGGTGACGCAGATAGTTGGTGATTTCCTTGTCGGTAGCGATAAATCCACCAAGCGAAGCGAACGACTTGGAGAATGTGCCCATGACCAGGTCGACATCGTCGGTGAGGCCGAAGTGGTTGACAGTGCCGCGGCCACCTTTGCCGAATACGCCTATCGAGTGTGCCTCGTCGACCATCACCGAAGCGTCGTATTTCTTGGCAAGACGCACGATTTCGGGTACATTGGCCACGTCGCCTTCCATTGAGAATACACCGTCGGTAACTATGAGCTTCACCTTGTCGGGCTCGCATTTTTGGAGCTGCTTTTCGAGCGACTCCATGTCATTGTGCTTATATTTGAGTTGCTGGGAGAATGACAGGCGGCGACCCTCGATGATCGATGCGTGGTCTTGCTCGTCCCACAATATATAGTCCTCGCGGCCGGTGAGGCAGGATACTACGCCTAAGTTAACGCCGAAACCGGTGGAATAAATCATCACGTCTTCCTTGCC
>CAMWOD010000193.1 GCA_947175715.1 uncultured Porphyromonadaceae bacterium | reverse complement strand
AACCCGATTTTGGCGAACTTCAAGGAAGGCCTCTCGGTGCTCGAGTACTTCATCTCAACCCACGGTGCACGTAAGGGTCTTGCCGATACAGCGCTAAAGACCGCCGACGCCGGTTATCTTACCCGCCGTCTGGTCGACGTGGCTCACGACGTGATTATCACCGAAGAAGACTGCGGCACACTCCGCGGCCTGGTATGCACCGAGATCAAGAACAACGACGAGGTTGTAGCATCGCTCGGCGAGCGCATCCTCGGCCGTGTGTCGGTGCACGACATCATCGATCCTACCACAGGCGAGATCATCGTGGCTGCCGGTGAGGAAATCAAAGATGCCGCCGCCGACCGCATCAACGCTTCGCCTATCGAGTCAGTCGAAATCCGCTCAGTACTCACCTGCGAGGCCAAGAAGGGTGTTTGTGCCAAGTGCTATGGCCGCAACCTGTCAAACAACCGCATGGTGCAGAAGGGTGAGGCTGTGGGCGTTATCGCTGCTCAGTCAATCGGTGAGCCTGGTACCCAGCTTACTCTGCGTACATTCCACGTCGGTGGTGTGGCTTCAAATATCGCAGCCGTCAACTCAGTGACCTCACGCTACGATGGTGAGCTCGAAATCGACGAGGTACGTACCGTTACCACCGACGAGGTCGATGCCAATGGCCGTCGAGTTGATGTAGTAATCGGACGTCTCGCTGAGATGCGTATCATCGATCCAAAGACCAAGATGATGTACACCTCGGCCAACATACCCTACGGTTCGAAGCTCTACTTCAGCAACGGTGACACCGTGAAGAAGGGTGATGTGATATGCGAGTGGGACCCCTTCAACGCTGTAATCGTCAGCGAGGTTGGTGGTAAAGTCAAGCTCGAGAACATGGTAGAAAACGTCACCTTCCGCATCGAGCACGACGAGAACTCAGGTCTGCAGGAGCGTATCATCATCGAGTCGAAGGACCGTACGAAGGTTCCTGAAGCTCAAATCATTGATGCCAACGGTCAGGTGCTTAAGACTTATGCACTCCCCGTGGGCGCTCACCTGATGGTCGACGAAGGCACTGAGGTGAAACCCGGTGAAATCTTCGTTAAGATACCTCGCGCTACCGGTAATGCCGGTGACATCACCGGTGGTCTTCCCCGCGTCACCGAGCTGTTCGAGGCCCGCAACCCCTCTAACCCTGCAATCGTATCGGAAATCGATGGCGAGGTTACATTCGGTAAGGTTAAGCGTGGTAACCGCGAGCTGCAAGTTACATCGCGCCTTGGTGAGGTAAAGAAATATCTTGTACCCCTGTCCAAGCAGATACTCGTGCAGGAGAACGACTACGTACGTGCCGGCACACCCCTGTCGGATGGTGCCATCACCCCCGCCGACATCCTCAACATCATGGGCCCCACAGCCGTTCAGGACTATATCGTCAACGAGGTGCAGGATGTATACCGTATGCAGGGTGTGAAGATCAACGACAAGCACTTTGAAGTGATCGTACGCCAGATGATGCGCAAGGTCAACATCCTTGACCCAGGCGACACCAACTTCCTCGAGCAACAGGTAGTCGACAAGCGCGACTTCATGGAGGAGAACGATCGCATCTGGGGCAAGAAGGTGGTTATCGACGCTGGCGATTCCGACACCATCAAGCCCGGTATGATCATCACAGCCCGCAAGCTCCGTGACGAGAACTCGGCCCTCAAACGCCGTGACATGCGCCTGATTCAGGTACGCGACGCAGTGCCCGCTACATCCGAGCAGATACTCCAGGGCATCACCCGTGCCGCCCTCCAGACCTCAAGCTTCATCTCGGCAGCCTCATTCCAGGAGACAACCAAGGTGCTCAACGAGGCTGCTATCAGCGGTAAGGTAGACAACCTTGAGGGTATGAAGGAGAATGTGATCTGCGGTCACCTTATCCCCGCTGGTACAGGACTTCGTGAATACGAGCGTCTTGTGGTGGTAGGCAAGGACGATATCGACGCTATCCGCAAGGAAGCTGAGGAGGTGATTGACGTCACTGCCGTTGAGGTGCTCTAAATGTAAACGATAATCCTACAATATAAAGGCAGCGAGGCTTCGGTCTCGCTGCTTTTGTTATCTTATGATGGTATAGAGCAACGAGGGCCACACCCGTAGTCGGGGTGCAGCCCTCGTTGTGTTATAGCTGGTGTATTACTTTAGTAGCTCTTTGGTCACATTATTGCCACGGCGCACGATGTAGAGGCCGTTGGCGGGGTTGATGATGCGACGGCCTGTTAGATCGTAGTATTCAGTGATATCGTCGGTCGATGTATTGTCGACAGCCACCTGCTCCACACCGGTCATGTCGGTGACATTGTAGGCTACCATCCATGAGTCGAACGAACCGAGCGACTTGCCGGCGTCAGTGCCCATGATTGTGAGCGTAGAGTTTGTGCGGGGTAGGGCATAGAGAGTGCCTGGAGCGGCGTAGTAGCCACCGTAGGTGATGTTGGCGTTGCACAGCTCGATGGTGTTCTTAAGCTCGCCTGTAGCGTTGTCATAGGTCATCAGGTAGTTCGCAGCCGTCACCCCCGCACCGGCCATCTGGTAGCCGTAGGTGGTAGTTTCGATGCCATCGGTAACGGCGAGGAAGTCGCTTGAAATCACAGCGTTGGGGTTCATTATCATCCCTTCTACAGCACCTGTGGCCGAATTGAGTATCACATCGAAGCCGTGGAGCTGCGCAGCCTTCGAATCGATTGAGAGCGCATTGGCTTTCATTCCGCCGTTAAGAGCGCCTGAGGCTATCAGGTAGTCACCATTGAGTGTGAGACCACGGTTTTGAAGCACGGCTTTGCCGGCCGAGTTGCCAACGGTTTCGAGTGTTGTGAGCCAATTGACATTGAGGTCGGTATCGATTTTACCCACGTAGAGGGTGGCGAGATCGTTGGAAGGATCTACTTGCTTGCCACCGAGGGTGTAAGAGGCAGTTGCGCCTGTAACCATGCCAGTGAAATAAAGATCACCGTCGATGCAGGTAAGAGCCGTGATCTGGTCGATTGTGGCGTAGGCCGAGGTAGCGTCGGGTGTGAGTTGCCCCACGCATTTGCCGTCCTTGTCGAGCTTGACGATGTAGGCGTCGCCGTATGAGCCCTTACCATCCCAGTTAGCTGGGAGGTTGACCGCTGCTATCTTCTTTTGTCCGCCTGAGAGGGGGGCCACTGTCATCTCGGTGACATGATAGCCGGCTACGTACACATTGTCGTCGGCGTCAACGGCCACTGAGGTCATTGCTACGGGTTCGGTGATGTTGCTGTAGGTAGTGTCGCCGTCAATCTGGTGCACCCACTCGATTTCACCATTGCCGTTGACCTTAACGATCACCACCACCTTGGGGTTGACGTTTTCGGGGCATATATAT
>CAMWOD010000192.1 GCA_947175715.1 uncultured Porphyromonadaceae bacterium | reverse complement strand
GATATAAATATATGATACCGAACGCAGTACATCGGCTAAAATCAATGGTAGGAACGCAATATTCCCCCCTTGGCCAGCCAATGGCCACGCAACAGCCAGTATTAATAAGGCTACAAAGTTAACAAAATGGTAGCAAAGTACCATGTTTTTAGCCTTTTTTATCCATATACACACTGCGGGGATAAGTGCAAGTGGATTGAGCCAAAGCAACAGGAGGTTGGGGGAGGTGGCTTCGTGAACAGAAACGAATACAAGGAATGTGATGACGCATCCCATCAATCCGTAAACGCCGAAAAGAGCCGTGTCAAACCATCGGGTCTCTTTCTTATGCTTTAAGTCGCGCCATGTGATAAATGCTGCGGCAGCCAAAACGAGTATAGCTACAAACAATGGTGTAAGATACCATGGTGTAGGTTGCGCTGGCCAAGGGGCGGCTTGAACAAGTTCGCGGGGAGACTCTGAGGTCAGAGGCTTTTCTCCAACGGTGGCATTGCCGAGCAGGGCCGGAAGGAGTACTGGCGCAAAGGCCATCTCGTGTGGTGTGATATTATAGTCAATACCACTGCCCAACGCCAGGTCTATGCCAAACTGATACCACGGGTAGTACTCGTGATAATAGCGCATCACGTCGCGAAAACTTATATTGCCAGTGAGTGGTAGATTGGATGAATCCACAACTATTGTATCGCCTATTGCTTGCTCGATGATGCTTACAGGGCGAGTAGAGCAATTGTCCTTCACATAGTTATAGCGATATATGTTGTTGCCTGGTCGTAGTGTTGAGTCTACGAGTTCTATCACTCTTTGTACCTGGGTAGGAGTGAGATTGAGTGGGATTTCGGTGACGCCTCGCCCTTGTGCGGCGTAGTTGTTGATGAAGTGAGATGTATATTGTGCTCCTATGCCGTAGTCGGTTTCTCCCTTGACGTAGCGGTAAACAAAGTTGGGTTGATCGAAGTTGAACAAGCCCCAATTGACAGTGATGTCGCCTCCTGAGCCAACTATTCGCATGGCGGCATGACCCTCCAGCTCATATATTTCCGTACCTGGTGAAGCTACGAGCAGACTCACCTGCGTAGTCGAGTCAACTGGAATCGATCGCATAGCGGCATGTGTCATCGGTATTGCTGCGAAAATCGACAGCAATATCACGATGATGTGGCGGTGGAGTATCATCGGTGTGTTAGGTACCATGAATATAGACGTTTAATTCCATCGTCGATTTCCACTGTATGATGCCATCCCAGCGAGTGTAATTTGCTCACATCACATAGTTTTCGCATCGTTCCGTCGGGTTTTGATGAATCCCATTCGATTATACCTTTATATCCCACGGCATCTTTGATTTTGTAAGCCAATTCGGCGATAGTCAGTTCTTTGCCGGTGCCGATGTTGATATGACAATTACGCACCTGTGGGTCGTTGCCTTTCACCTGATTGAAGTCGATATTGAGTAATATGTATACCGATGCATCGGCCATATCCTCGCTCCATAGGAATTCGCGCAATGGTTTGCCTGACCCCCACAGGTGCAGTGTGTTGTTTGTTATACCAAATTTCGAAAGAGCTTCCCTGATTTCATCGAAAGGTGCGTCGGCGCTCACTGTTGATATGGGTCGAAGTGCGAGGTCGGCTCTTATGCCCTCCTCGTCACCCTCCATGAGCAGGCGCGCCAAGTGCATCTTACGAATCATGGCAGGGAGGACGTGCGAGTTTTCAAGATGAAAATTATCGTTCGGTCCATATAAGTTGGTGGGCATCACCGCAATATAGTCAGTGCCGTATTGCAGGTTGAAGCTTTCGCACAGTTTAAGGCCTGCAATTTTGGCAATAGCATAGGGTTCGTTGGTGTACTCCAATGGCGATGTGAGCAGCGCATCCTCGGTGATAGGTTGTGGAGCTTCGCGAGGGTATATGCATGTACTGCCAAGAAAAAGTAACTTCTTGACCCCGTGTCGATATGCCTCGCCAATTACGTTTTGCTGAATTTGAAGATTCTGGTATATGAAATCAGCTCGATAAAGTGAGTTGGCCATAATGCCACCTACGTGAGCTGCGGCAAGCACCACGCAGTCGGGACGCTCCTCGTCGAAAAATTGCTTCACGGCGGCTCCATCGAGTAGGTCAAGCTCTGCGTGAGTGCGTCCTACGAGATTGTTGTATCCGCGCTTCTTTAAGTTGTTCCAAATGGCTGAGCCAACGAGGCCTCGGTGCCCTGCCACATATATCTTAGCATCCTTGTTGATCATCGTCACTGTTGATTATTTACCGCATTCATATCAGCGTCAACCATGATGTTGACGAGTTGCTCGAAGGAGGTTTTGCGCGGGTTCCATCCCAGTTTTTCTTTTGCCTTTGTCGGATTACCTAACAGTTGTTCGACTTCGGATGGGCGGAAGAAACGAGGATCGACCTCTACAAGCGTGCGGCCAGTGGCAGTGTCGATACCTTTCTCATCGATGCCTTCACCCTCCCACCTCAACTGGATGCCGGCGCGCTTGAAGGCAAGTTCGGTAAATTCTCTTACTGAGTGATACTCACCGGTGGCTATCACGTAGTCGTCGGGTTCGGGCTGCTGAAGTATGAGCCACATGCATTCTATATAGTCGGGCGCATAACCCCAGTCGCGGCGGGCGTTGAGGTTGCCGAGATAAAGTTTGTCTTGTTTCCCGGCGGCAATATTGGCAACGGCGAGAGTGATTTTACGAGTCACGAAGTTCTCACCTCGGCGCTCACTTTCGTGGTTGAACAGAATGCCGTTGGCAGCATACATGCCATAGCTCTCTCTGTAGTTCTTGGTAATCCAAAATCCATAGAGCTTGGCCACGGCGTAGGGTGAGCGAGGATAAAATGGAGTGGTTTCGCTTTGTGGTATTTCCTGAACTTTGCCAAAAAGCTCGGATGTGGAAGCCTGATATATGCGGGTCTTCTTTTCGAGTCCGAGTATGCGCACGGCCTCAAGAAGGCGCAGTGTGCCTATGGCATCGGTATCGGCTGTATATTCGGGTACGTCGAACGACACTTTCACGTGGCTTTGGGCTGCCAAGTTGTAAATCTCGGTGGGTTGTATCTCCTGTATGATGCGAATCAGCGACGATGAGTCGGTCATATCGCCATAATGAAGGTTGATGGCACGGCGTTGTCGCTGGTCGCGTACCCATTGGGCGAGGTAAAGGTGCTCGATGCGGCCGGTGTTGAAGGTGGAGCTGCGGCGAATGATGCCGTGTACCTCGTACCCCTTCTCAAGTAGAAATTCAGCTAAGTATGATCCGTCTTGCCCGGTGATTCCGGTGATGAGGGCGATATTTCGCATATATGTCACTTGTTTTTAATGTGTTCTTTATTTTTCCACAAAGATACACACTTTAACAA
>CAMWOD010000191.1 GCA_947175715.1 uncultured Porphyromonadaceae bacterium | reverse complement strand
TCACGGTCTTATCCCCCACCAATGCCTGGTCGTGGCTCTCCACGTAGCTTATGGTTTTTTCGTCGGCGCGGCGGTTGGTAAGCTCCCAGAATATCGATGTGGGCTTCCAATCCTCATCTTTCTTCTCCTTGAGGGTCTTTATCCAGTAGTCGGGAATACCCATAGCCATGCGGTAGTCGAAGCCTATACCCCCATCCTTCACCGGGATGGCGAGGCCAGGCATGCCCGACATCTCCTCGGCTATCGTAATGGCACGCGGATTAATCTTATGAATGAGCTTATTGGCAAGGGTAAGGTAAGTGATGGCGTTGGTGTCCTGACCTCCGTTGTAGTAGTCGTCGTAGGAGCCAAACGCCTGACCTAAGCCGTGGTTGTAATAGAGCATGGAGGTGACGCCGTCGAAGCGGAAACCGTCGAAATGAAACTCCTCCATCCAGTATTTGCAATTGGAGAGCAGGAAGTGCAGCACCTCATTCTTTCCGTAGTCGAAGAGCAGAGAGTCCCATGCCGGATGCTCGCGTCGAGAATCACCGTAGAAATATAGGTCGTAGGAGCCGTCGAGACGTCCCAATCCCTCCACTTCGTTTTTCACTGCGTGTGAATGCACTATATCCATTATCACCGCTATACCCAGGCGATGAGCCTCGTCAATGAGAGCTTTAAGCTCATCGGGGGTGCCGAAGCGGCTCGACGGGGCGTAGAAGCTCGACACGTGATAGCCAAACGAGCCGTAATACGGATGCTCCTGAATGGCCATTATCTGTATGGCATTATAGCCGTCGGCATGGATGCGGGGGAGTATCTTCTCGCGAAATTCGTTGTAAGTGCCCACACCCTCGCGCTCCTGGGCCATACCTATGTGGCACTCATAGATGAGCAGGGGGGATGTGTTGGGCTTGAAGCGCTTCACACTCCATTTATAAGCCTTGTCGGGCGCCCACACCTGGGCGGAGAAGATGTGGGTGTTTTCATCCTGCACCACGCGGGTGGCGTAGGCCGGGATACGTTCACCTTCCCCTCCTTCCCAGCGAACCATCATTTTGTATAGGTCGCCATGATGTATGTCGCCGGGCTTGAGCTTTATCTCCCACACGCCATTGTCACGGCGTTTGAGGCGATACTTCACAAGCTCCTTCCATCCCGAGAAGTCGCCTACGAGGGTAATCTGAGTGGCATTGGGGGCCCACTCGCGGAACACCCATGAGCCGTCGGCGAGACGGTGCAGCCCGAAATAGTTGTGAGCGTTGGCAAAGTCGGTGAGACTGCCATCGGTGCCCGAGGTAAGCTCGGCTTCTTTATTTAGCGCATCCTGGTGTCGCCCCTCGATAGCGTCGCTGAAGGGTTGCAGCCAGGGGTCATTTTTTATAAGTGCGAGTTTCTTAGCCATTGTATAGCGTTGATATATTGCGAGGAAAGAGATGTTTGGAGAAATCAATCGACGGCGTTCATTATCTTGCCGGGTATCTCGATGTTGTTGTTAAGCCCCTTGAACTGATCGGCACCAACACCTATGGCGAACACAGGCACGGGGTTGCCGGTGTGCGAAGTAGTAGTCCACGCTATGCCGGTATAAGAGTCGAGCACCTTGAACACCTCAACGGCAAAGGCGTTGAACGAGGCGTAGAGTGTCTCCTGATCGGCTGAGTTGCGCAACTCGAATGTCGACTCAAATTTCTCCTTGAGCGATTCGGTCTGCTTGTCGGAAACGGGAACCACGCTCCAGAATCCGAAGTTGTCTTCGAGCATCTGACGCATATCCTCCCATTGGTACACGCGGCGGCTACGGAGCATAGCCTTGCATTCGGCCGAGAATTCCTCTTTTGATTTCTTCTGGGCATCGATGTAGCGCAGCCCCATCTTATCGCCGCGGGCAGCGTTGTTGAGCGCCATACCACCTGTGTCGTGATCGGCTGTAACAACAATCAGGGTTTCGTCGGGGTGCTGGAGATAGAAGTCGTAGGCTACCTGCAAGGCCTCGTTGAAGTTGATGATCTCCTTCACCACAGCACCACCATCATTGGCGTGGGCAGCATGGTCGATATTGCCACCCTCTACCATCATGAAAAACTTTTGTGGAGTGACGCGCTCAAGATGCTTGAGGCAAGCGCGTGTCATGTCGGGGAGATTGAGAGCGGTGGGTATCGAATCGATGGTATACCCTATATTCCATGTGCGTTCTTCGTCGGGCGACACAAGGTAAATCTTTTCTGAGTTGATCTGCTCGATGCCGTCGGTGCTGCTCACTATGGTGTAGCCTGCATCGGTGAGGCGCTGCTCGGCATCGGTAGGTTGACCGTCGACCGTGCCGCCGTGGAGACCGGCGCCACCTATGAACTGGAAGCCCGACTCAGCGGCGTGGCAATCTATGTCGTAATACATCTTGCGGCTTGCCACATGGGCGTAATGGGCCCCGGGGGTGGCATCGTCCTGATACACCGATGTGATGATTCCTACGCCATATCCCTGCTGAAGCAGGTCGTGAGAGATAGAGTAGACGACGGTGGAGTCGGCATCCATACCGAGCATTCCATTTTTGGTCTTATGTCCGCAGGCAAGCGCCGTGCCTGCTGCTGCCGAGTCGGTTACAGGCGATGATGCCGAGTAAGTCATGCACATCGACGCTACCGGAAATTGCATCATCAGCAGCGGGTCGGCCGACTTGCGGATCATTCGGTTGTAGGTCTGAGTTGTCATCACATGTCCCATGCCCATACCGTCGCCGATGAAATAAAACACATAGCGTGGTGCAGCTGCATTAGCCACCATCGATACTCCTGCGAGAGCTAAACTTGAAGTGAGGATACGAAATAATTTCATATTCTTAAAAAGCGGTTCTACAATAAATATTTGCTACAAATATAGCTAATTTTTCCGCTTTTTTCGGTCATTATTTATTTTGATTATAAAAATCACCGCCGAACATATCGTTGTGACCACATTGGTTATCACCAATGGTATGTTGCCCAGGCATATCCCTTGCACCACAAAAAATACCGAACCCAACCCCAACATGCAGAAGGTGGGCAAAGCTATGCCATCGGTGTCGCGGGTGCGGATTGTGACTATTGCTTGGGGTAAGTACCCCAATATCATGCAAATACTGGCCAGATATCCTACAATTTCGATAAATATATTCATGGCTATGAAGATTAGTTAAGACTCAACAAATATAGTGTTTTTTTGGTTTTCCTACTCTATTTACATCATTTCCCACTACATCTATATCACATGTACGGCTCCGACCCTGCTTCTTCTCTGACATTGACAGGTATCTACCAACGCGTTTTTTTTTCGCTTATTCTGATTATATTTTCTCTGTGGACAGTCATTTTTTGCTTTTTTTGAAAAAATACGGAAAAAAGGGGACGAAAATTTTGA
>CAMWOD010000190.1 GCA_947175715.1 uncultured Porphyromonadaceae bacterium | reverse complement strand
GCGGGAACGGTCATAACGCCCCCGGTGGGCTCTATGGTGCAAATCGGGAAATTGCCCGACTGGGACTTGGCTTTTGAAAGGAAGTTGAACAATGTGGATTTACCCACATTGGGCAAACCCACTATTCCACATTGAAGTGACATTTAGTATTCTATTATGATAATTCTACCGCGAAGATACAAAAAAATATTGTTGAACGGGCTATTACCATTCAATCTTCACAGCCACGTTCTCCATTTGTGCGGGTATCGGGGGCTTGAGTTTGGCGATACGCACAAATCCACCTTCGATTTTCGGAAACTTGTCCATAAGGCTGTGGCGAATACGTGCAGCCACATGCTCCAGGAGTGCTGAGGGTTCCGACATCTCATCTTTGATAATCTCCACAGCCTCAGCGTAGTTGAGTGTGTCACTGACCTCATCGTTAACAAGAGCTGCATCGACGGGATAACGCAAGTGCACAGTCACGGTGAAGTCATTGCCTACCGAGCGCTCTTGCATCAACACGCCGTGGCGCGCGCGCATTCTCAGGTTGTTAATCTCGATGGTGGTGGTCATCAGTGAATCTAATTTTATGCAAAAGTAATGCAATTATTTGAGATTACCTAATTTTCTGAGCCCACAGTGTCAACATTTATTGTCTGACAGACACTTACGCTCGGGGTAGGTCGATGCGGAACGTTGTGCCGCGGCCGGGTTCGGAAGATGCCACATAAATCTTGCCCGAATGGTATTGCTCGATGATGCGTTTGGCCAGTGTGAGGCCGAGACCCCAACCTCGTTTTTTGGTGGTGTAGCCGGGGGTGAACACAGTCTTCTGACGCTTGCGGGGTATGCCGCGGCCGGTGTCGCTCACCTCCACGTATGGTGTGCCGTGTGAGTTGACGGCGGTGGTGACTGTGATTGAGCCTGACCCTTCCATGGCGTCGACGGCATTTTTTATGAGGTTTTCCATCACCCACTCGAAGAGTGGTGCCGAAGCCATTACCTGGGGGTTGTCGGGGGTGAGGTGTAGTGCGAACTTGATGCGTTGCGATATGCGTGAGCGCATGTATTCCGATGCCTGCTCCACCACATGATTGAGCGATTCGAGTTCCATCTGAGGCTTCGAACCTATCTTCGAGAAACGCGAGGCGATTGTGTTCAGGCGGTTGACATCTTTATCCATCTCCGCCACAGTTTCGGAGTCAACTCCCAGACTCTCAAGTAGCTCGGTCCATGCCATCAGTGATGATATGGGTGTGCCCAGCTGGTGTGCCGTCTCCTTCGAGAGTCCTACCCACACTTTGTTTTGTTCGGCCTTCTTGGTCGACAGCACGGCGAAGTAAACCACGGCCACAAACGCAAGCATCACAAGCAGCTGGATGTAGGGGTAGTAGCTGAGTCGCTTCAGCAGCTTGGAATCCTCGTAATATAGGTAATACGACACCTCGGGTGCGATTTCGATGGCGATCTTATTGTGAGTGCCTTTGAGCTCGGCGAGTCGTTCTTGTAGAAACTTTTGGTTGCGCTGGGTGAAGTCCTGCACATTGATGTTAGACGAGTCGTCGGGCTCGGGCAGGTCGAAGTTGCGTTGCTGTAATATTATGTCGTTTTCGTCGACCAATAGCACTGGGATATTGTTGTTGCGCTCGGTGATTGACGACAGGAACTTGGATGCCGGACTCTCTTCGTCGGAAAACATTGTCTGGTCGACCAGGGCTTTGGTGGCGTCGGCCCATATCTCCATCCGCTCGCGCTCCTGAGCCGACAGGTCGGTGACGAGATTGTTGGAAAAGTATAGGAACAATACTACCACTCCTGCCGACAACAACAGGAATAGCACTCGGCCATATCGCTGCAAGTCATATATGTTAGCCATAATAGTCGTCGAATATGAAGCGTGCTACTGCATCGGAGTTGTTGCGTCCTATCACTGTGTCGGCGGCATTCTTTACCTCGGGGATGGCGTTTTCTACCGCCACGGCCACATCGGCTATCTCCAGCATGGGTAGATCGTTGGTGGAGTCGCCGAAAGCGACGATGCGCTTTGCGCCCTGTCGCTTTGCGAGCTGCTTGATGGCAAGAGCCTTGGATACCGATGAGCTGAATACCTCGATTACCGCCACATCGGGGTTGAAGATGTCGAGGTAGGAGTACACTGCGCAATCCACCCGGCTGCGCAGGGTCTCGGCAAGAGGATAAACATGCTCGGCGCGCCCCATGCCGAAAAATAGCACGGTGTCGGGCACCGAGGGGGCTTGATCGACCCATGGCTCGTCGAGATGAAATTTCTTGAGTTCGAGATGCGACCGCTCCTCCATGAACACCCGGGCCGGTTTCACCATATTGCCGTTGTGATACACATGCAGTATGCCGTCGGAGCGGAGGGTGTAGATGAATGGGTGAACGTCGGCCTCGCGGAAGCATTTGAGGGCTTCAGCCGCCTGGGCGTCATCGATAAATTTGGGGTGGATGTATCGGCGACGTTGGCGGTCCCACATAGCGGCTCCGGTGAGCACGATGGCGGGGAGCTGAGTGTATGTGCCGGCCAGCAGGGGCTCAACAGTGGCAGGTGTACGAGCCGTGGCCACGGTGATCATAGCACCGTCGCGCACCAAGTCGCTGATTATTGTGGCTGATTTGTAGCTTATCTGCGAGTCGGTGTTAAGCAGGGTGCCGTCGAGGTCGGTAACGTAGAGTGTGGTCGATTGCATTTCACCGCAAATTTACAATATTTCCTCAATATACGAAATCCCCGATAGCAGTGAAGGCTGCGTAGCAACACCTTTTGTTGCCACGCAGCCTACCGAGAGATAATTAAAAAGCTGATTATCGTCCGCCGGCGGTCGAGCGGTCGGCGTTAGCATCAACTTCCATAAGTTTCTGCGCTCCGCGTTTCTGCCGTCCCCATTGCAGATTGTATGATACGCTGATGTAGGGCATACGCATATTGAGGCGCATGTGCTGTTCGTTGCGATTCCATTTACTCAGCGACTCGCTGCCTTGGTCGTATCGGCCAAACGGCATGATGACACCTGCTGAGAACTGCCATGACTTCCAGTTATAACTGAGGTCGATTATGTTAAGATTCTCGCCCCAACTGATTTTCTCGCCCCAAAGGTCGCGCTCGGCTCTCACGTACTGGCCACTGAGCACGAAGCCCCAGTGCTGGAGTCCTATATTTGCGTTGCCGCTCCATGCATTGCTGTGATGCGTATAGCCGGTACCGCGCATGCGCTCCATGCGAAACTGAATATAACCGCTTGCTGTTAACCAGTTAGGAATAATTTCTATCTGCGGTGCAAGGAAGAACGACAGGTTTTGCAGGCCGCGACTGTTCTCGTAAGTGGTGATAAGTTTTTCACCCTCCCATAGCAGAAGTGGGGTGATAGCGTTGGGCGA
>CAMWOD010000189.1 GCA_947175715.1 uncultured Porphyromonadaceae bacterium | reverse complement strand
ACGCAACAATCGCTACTATCGCTGACGCACTTGCTGCCAACGATAAAGTAGCCCTCATCGGCTTCGGCACTTTCGGCGTTGCTGAAAAAGGTGCTCGCACAGGTATCAACCCCCGCACCAAGGAAAAAATTGAAATTCCCGCTCGCAAGCAGGTGAAATTCAAAGCTGGCGCTGAGCTCACCGACAAAATTAAATAAATCAACTTACCGCTATAATCAGCGAGGGGGCGTGATTGACACGCCCCCTCGTTTCATTCTATACTAAACTGATCAGTCGAGCTTGTGTATTACCAAACCCGAACGTAGTTTTGGCTCAAACCATGTAGTCTTTGGAGGCATGATATTGCCGGTGTCAGCGATAGCCATCAGTTGATCCATCGACACAGGGTAAAGAGCGAGAGCTAAAGCCATCTCACCCGAGTCGACACGACGCTGTAGCTCACCCAGACCGCGAATTCCTCCCACAAAGTCTATTCGTTTATCTGAGCGTAAGTCAGTAATACCCAATATATCGCGTAATATCAAGTCGCTCGATATTGTCACATCGAGTACACCTATCGGGTCGTTGTCGTCATACCTTCCCTCCTTGGCCGTAAGCGAATACCACTTACCGTCAAGATATAGTGCAAAATTATGTAACGCCTTAGGACGATATGGTTCATTACCAACTTCCTCGATGTCAAAGTTGTCAGCAACTTTAGCCAGGAACTCGTCGGTTGTAAGTCCGTTTAGATCTTTTACAAGACGGTTGTAATCAATAATATTGAGATGCGATGCAGGGAAAGCCACGGCGAGGAAGTAGTTGTATTCCTCATCCCCTGTATGATTAGGGTTGGCCTTAGCCTTTTCGTGGCCTACGAGGGCTGCTGCTGCGGTGCGGTGATGTCCATCGGCAATATATAGAGCCTTCATTTGGGCAAAACGCTCAGTAATCGTGTCAATTATTGACTGATCCTCGATCACCCAGAAATGATGGCCGAAACCATCGGGAGCCACGAAGTCATACTCAGGGGTCTCATCTGTGACTTTATCGATAATATCTTGCAGCACTGGGTCATCATGAAAAGCGAAAAAAACCGGCTCTATGTTGGCATTGTTGATGCGCACATGCTTCATGCGGTCTTCCTCCTTATCGCGTCGGGTGAGTTCGTGCTTCTTTATGTGTGAATTGAGATAATCGTCAACGTTGGCAGCTATTACTATACCATATTGAGTATGCCCGTTCATTGTCTGGGCATAGATATAATAATGATCTTTGTCGTCTTGTACGAGCCATTGATTGGTCTGAAAGGCGCTGAAATTCTCTACTGCCTTGTCATATACTTTGGCATCATGTTCGTCAGTACCTGCCTCGAAATCTATTTCGGGTTTTATAATATGATAAAGCGACTTAGGATTACCCTCGGCTTCAGCACGTGCTTCTTCGGAATTGAGCACATCATATGGGCGTGATGCCACCTCCTCCACAAGATGACGTGGGGGGCGTATGCCACGGAAAGGTTTGATTTTTGCCATGGTATTCGATACTTTGATTAGAGTGAGCGTATTATAGTTTGTTCACGGTCGGGACCGATAGATACTATAGAAATAGGTATATTGAGTTCCGATTCAAGAAATTTAATATAGTCGTTGAATGCAGCCGGAAATTCGCTTTCGTTCTTCATCTCATTCATGGGGGTCTTCCATCCAGGGAGTGAGCGATAAACTGGCTCAACCGTTACTTCATCTATTGAATAGGGGAAATCGCGTGTTTCTTTGCCATCGATTTTATAAGCCACACATGCTTTGATAGTGTCAAAACCATCGAGCACATCACTTTTCATCATTATCAGGCGTGTTACACCGTTTATCATAATAGCATAGCGTAGTGCAACGAGGTCAATCCATCCACAACGGCGTTCGCGGCCCGTCACCGCACCGTATTCATGACCTAAATCACGTATCGTGCGACCTGTTTCGTCGTGAAGCTCAGTTGGGAATGGTCCACTCCCCACACGAGTGCAATAGGCCTTGAATATACCATAAACATCACCGATTTTGTTGGGGGCAACACCAAGTCCAGTGCATGCACCGGCAGTAACCGTGTTGGATGAAGTGACGTAGGGATAGCTGCCATAATCAACGTCGAGCATCGTACCCTGCGCTCCTTCGCAAAGTACCTTTTTACCCTTCTCAAGTGAATTGTTTATAAAATACTCACCATCTACTATGTCAAATTGCTTTAAGTAGTCTATTGCCTTGAGCCAACGCTCCTCAAGGAGTGCGATATCGATGTCAGCCGCGTCAAGCATAGCGAGCTGCTTGAGATGTCGGGCGCAAGCAGCAGCATATTTTTCACGGAAGTCGGGCAAAAGGGTGTCGCCCACACGAAGTCCGTTACGGCTCACCTTGTCGGTGTATGCTGGACCGATACCTTTGCCTGTAGTGCCAATTTTGGCACCTCCCTTATTACGCTCGCTCGCAGCATCGAGCAGGCGGTGGGTAGGGAGAATCAAGTGAACTTTCTTGGAGATTTTCAGCACCTTCTTTATGTCAACACCCGACGCTTCAAGTGCCTCTGCTTCTTCTTGAAACAACACAGGGTCGAGCACTACTCCATTGCCAATAAGGTTGAGCTGTCCATCCTGGAATATACCCGACGGTATAGAACGGAGCACATATTTTTTCCCTTCAAACTCAAGGGTATGTCCGGCATTAGGCCCACCTTGGAAGCGGGCTACAATATCGTAACGCGGTGTGAGCACGTCTACTACTTTTCCTTTTCCTTCATCGCCCCATTGGAG
Organism: uncultured Porphyromonadaceae bacterium; assembly: GCA_947175715.1. Lineage (GTDB taxonomy): Bacteria > Bacteroidota > Bacteroidia > Bacteroidales > Muribaculaceae > JAJPXC01. The sequence continues at coordinate 634 of CAMWOD010000189.1, read as the reverse complement.
GCCGAGTAATACATCAACTTTCAAGACTGTATGAGTTGTTAAGTTTACAATATCTATTTTTACCTTTATTCAGAAGTCAAGGCAATTTTTTGCGTCGACGCTTGGCACAGCGGTTGCATATACCGTAAGCGTAGATTGCGAAATAACCTGGATGAAATGTGGAATATCGCCGCGATTCGAGCAGACGCATCAGTTCGGGGTCGCGTACTTCACGCACCTTACCGCACTCGGTGCATATAAGATGCTGATGATTGACTGTCGGCGTAATGGCTTTTTCGTAGCACGACACACGCCCTTCGAAATTATGACGACGCACGATGCACGACTCACACAGCAACTTGAGTGTGCTGTATACTGTGGCTCTACTCACTAGGTAATTATCGGCAGTCAAAGCTTCCCACAGCGAATCGATTGTGAAGTGGTCGGGCATATCGAGAGCTTTGTCGAGTATGGCAAAGCGCTCAGGTGTACGCCTCATCTTCTGAGTGTTGAGATACGCTGTAAGAGTAGCGTGGGCTGCTGCTCGTGACTTTTCGTCAATCATCATGCCAACAAAGATAGCATCTTTAGCTGTGCAATGCTAATTTTTCTTTAATTATTCAGTTTATTCATCTCACCTTCATTATGTGTGAAG
>CAMWOD010000188.1 GCA_947175715.1 uncultured Porphyromonadaceae bacterium | reverse complement strand
AATGCCATCCCCGAAGGGTCGAATGGAGATAAGTTCTCCCAGCGTCAGCTCGACAAATTCCGCCAGCTCTCACGTGGCAAGCGCTTCTTCGTTACCAAGGTACGCGCCACCGGTCCCGACGGCATCACCCGTGATCTCTCACCCATAGAGGTTATCGTCAACTAATCACCGCATTAATATCAAAGCAACCGTATCAGTCAACCATATACATGATGAAAACTATAAATAGATATATCATTACCGCAGTGTCGCTGGTGGCAATAGCCCTCGGGGCAGCTGCCCAGGAGTCATCGTCGAGTGCAGTGATGCGCCGTGGTGGCACCGACCGCAATTCACGACGCAACAGCACTGAAGCCGCCGGTCCGCAGGTGACTCAGCGTATGGAGGGACTTTATGAGCAGACTCCAGTATCGGACGCTGATATGGAGTGGATGCGCGTGATCTACCGTCAGATCGATCTTAACGACGACAAGAATGCACCTCTATATTATCCCGAGGACCTTGTTGACGGCCAGGAAAACCTGTTCCGCATCATCATGCGCCTCGTGGCTAATAATCAGGTGCCTGCCTATGAGTATCTTGATGGCCGCGAAATCTTCACCGACCAGTACAAGGTGAAGGTACGCGATATGCTCGATCGCTTCTATATACTCTACACCGAGGCTAAGGGGTCGACCGAGAAAAATCCTAAGTTTACAATCGAGGAGTCGGACGTGCCAGCCAATGAGGTGCTGACATATTACATACTCGAACGCTGGGAGTTTGACAAGCTAACCAACCGCATGCGCACTCGTGTTGAGGCCATATGCCCCGTGCTTCACCGCTCGGGTGACTGGGGTGGCGATGCCGTGAAATATCCCATGTTCTGGGTGAAGATGGACAATTTGCGCCCCTACTTGGCACAGCAGGAAATCTTCACCACCGACGACAACAATCTCGCCACTACAACCTACGATGATTTCTTCGCCAACAACATGTACAAGGGTGAGATTTACAAAACACGCAACCTGAAAAACAAGTCGATGGCGCAGCTTTATCCCGATCCCGACGATCTGAAGCGGGCTCAGGACAGCATTCAGAATCGCCTTGATACATACGAGGCCAACCTGTGGGTGCCTTCGCGCGAGGAGCTTGCCGCAAAGCGCGAGGCTGAGGCGCTCGCCGCTGCTAAGGCTAAGGAAGAGGCTGATGCTGTAGCATCGCGCGACGATGATGGCGATGCCATCGAGGCCGTGACCGAGGAAAAGCCCGTGCGCTCTGCACGCTCAAGCCGTGGCAAGACCTCTACTGCCGACAAGAAGAAAGATTCTAAGAAAAAAGAGCCTAAAAAAATCAAGGAGCCTAAGCAACAAAAGGGTAACTCGAATAATGCTGTGCGCTCGGTGCGCCGTAGAAAATGAAACTAACACAGCTCAAGCAACGCATCGCATCGGTGATGGGTATCACCGAGCTCAATCCCATGCAGGTGGCAATGGCTCACTCGCAGGCCAAGAGCACCATACTCTTGGCTCCAACGGGCTCGGGCAAGACGCTTGCTTTTACGCTGCCTATGCTTGTAGATTGTGACGAGACTCACACCGATAAGTTGCAGGCTGTAGTTATAGCTCCCTCACGCGAGCTTGTGCTGCAAATTAACGATGTGGTGCGACCGCTTGCTCTGCCGCTGCGCACTGCGGTGTGCTACGGCGGCCACTCGATGCTCGACGAGACCCGGTCGCTCGAAGCCAATCCCCAGATTATCATAGCCACACCCGGTCGCTTGCTTGATCACTTTACACGCGGTCATCTACAAGTGGAGCGTCTGCGCATGCTGGTGCTCGATGAGTACGACAAGTCGCTCGAACTTGGATTTCTCGATGATATGCGCCGCATAGTCAAGAATCTGGGGCGTATACAGCGCGTGATACTCACGTCGGCTACCCAGCTTGGCGACAAGATGCCGCGATTTCTCGACTTTGCATCACCCGAGGTGGTCGACTTCACTCAGGGCAATAACGTGGTGCGTGGTAATATCCAATATGTAAAGATACCCTCGGCAACCCGCGATAAGCTCGACACACTGCTCGACCTCACAGCATCGCTACCTGCCGATGAACGGGCCATAATATTCGTAAACCATCGTGAGAGCGCTCAGCGAGTATACGATGCGCTGAAGAAGGCCGGATTTCCCGCCGGACTCTACCACGGAGCACTTGATCAACAACACCGCGAGATAGCCCTCGAAATGTTCAACAACGGTACTACGCCAATACTTGTAGCCACTGACCTTGGTTCGCGTGGACTCGATATAGCCGATGTAGGCTCGGTGATACACTACCATTTGCCGCTCAGCGCCGAGACATGGACGCATCGCAATGGTCGTACGGCCCGACAAGGTGCCGACGGTATCGTATACACTATACTCTCTGACGACGAAAGCATACCCGACTTCGTAGAATATGAACGTGAATACGTGCCACACGACTATCGCTCCAATCCTCCAAAGGCCACTCCATTGGCTACACTCTATTTCAACGCCGGAAAACGCGAGAAAATATCGCGAGGCGACATAGCAGGCTACCTGATGCAGCGCGGCGGCCTGGCCTCCGACGAGGTAGGGCGCATCACCGTCAAGGACCATTACAGCCTTGCCTCCATCCCGGCCGACAAAGTCGAGTCGACTCTTGCAGCCATCGCCCCCCACCGCCTCAAAAACCAGCGCGTCCGCGTCACCCCCATCGCCTAATTTTAGCCAACAGTTACAATCGGCTGTCCGAAAAATGCTGACAGCATAGCAAGTGTTGCAATTGTGAAATTATGCTGCCCGCTTAACCATTTTGTGATTTCGCTTGGACGACGTCCCAGTGCATCAGCAAATTGCTTTTTGTAAGGCCACGTTCATGCATTAGCGAGTCTATACGGCCTGCTATGTCAAAGGAAAGTTTGATTTCATCTCTTGTGTCGCCTGGTACTGCGGCCACCATGTTTCGATAAGAGTTCTTGGCTTCTTTCATAGTTCAAAAGAATCATCTGTTTCACCATTATTGTTATGAGCAATCCCCTATTTCGAGGTCAAGTTATTTTAAATCAATCCAATCGATAACTTCTTCATACTCGTTATTCGCACTACAGTCACCCTCTTTTATTAGATTATAGCGAAGTACTTTAATTCTATTACCTTCGAATGAACACCCTATATCTCCCCATGCCATCTCAGTCCATTTATTGTTATACAAATCATAAAGATATATAACGCACATGGTATTTATCAAACAACTATGGTTATAAAAAATTAGATATAAGTTGTTGTCAATTAGTCGAAAATCACCAGGTCCATATTGTTCATTCTCAATTAAAGGATGTGTCAATGATTGCCATTGTTTGGTAGAGCAGTCGTAAATTCTCAAATAGTTAGCATCAGTACAAGAATAGTCACTATTATACATGTCTGTAT
>CAMWOD010000187.1 GCA_947175715.1 uncultured Porphyromonadaceae bacterium | reverse complement strand
ACTCCAAGTTGATGGGCCTTATCCACAAAGCAGGTATCGAGATCAACCGCAAGGTGCTCGCCGACCTCGCCCTCAACAATCCCGCTGCCTTCAAGGCAATCGTCGAAAAAGTAAAATAATCACTCGATTCGACCAATAATCAAGAGAGGCTGTGTCAAGATAGACGCAGCCTCTCTTATTTTTATCAAGATGAACAATCGCAATTGGATACACGTTTTGTAATATGATAAAACTACGATCAAGACACTGAGGATTATCGATATCAATAATACTATAAAAACCACAAAATATGATTAACACTAATTACAAATTCGGCGAAGTGCATAGACTCGCCGATCAGATCGAAGCTGGTAGTGACCACGTTAATTTCCAAAACATTATAAACACCGCTAATGGCGGCGTAGCACTCATCGCTTTCAAAGCCGGTCAGAAACTCGATCAGCATGTAGCTCCTGCCGAGTTGATGGTCACAGTAATTGAAGGTGAGATAGAATTTAAAATCAACGACACCCCCCACACGCTGCACGCCGGCGAATTTATCCTAGTGGGCGAAGGTGTGCCCCATAGCGTCAACGCTAACACCAATTCAAAGGTTGTGCTCACTAAAATGAAAGCGTAAATCTGAAACTTAGTATCTCAGGCTAAGGAGGTATGCGGCTGCGTAGCGACCGACTGAGATGTCGGAAAAGACCAGTCATACATACTTGAATATAAGAGGAGGCTGTGCCAACATTGACACAGCCTCCTCTTAGCTTGAGCCGCGAGTGGGACTCGAACCCACGACCTTCTCGTTACGAATGAGATGCTCTAACCAACTGAGCTATTGCGGCTTGAAAAATATCAAAAATTACTGCTTGAAGGCTCTTCAGCCTTAAGCGCTACAAAGGTAGCAATATTATTCCACTTAAGCAACATCAGCGCCGCACACTGGCGGCGTGCTGACGGCATTACATCATCGATTGCTTGCTATATGTGAGCTTCAACTTGGCTTTGTCGAGCAGCAGGCGAGCCATAGCCGGCGTATCGACATAAGGCACCACAGCACTTATAAAAGTGGTGGGATTGTAAGTCGAAGTCGTTTCTACCACAACGCTCACGGGCGTGAGTGTAAATGTGTAGTCGTCGGCCGTGATCTGGGCTTTGTCGAGCATCTCCAGCAGATAGCCGCGCATACCCGTGAAGCTATATAGCTTGTTAGCGGCGTCGTAGGTAGCGTAGAATGAAGTGATATTATCAGTCACCTGGTTTTTAGCGAAAAACTCGTCGCGCTTACTGGTGAGCACCATCAACAAGTGTTGCGGTGGGTCTATGCCGTATTCATTGGCTATTTCCTCGACGGGCACATTAAAGTTGAGTGTGTTTATCACCGTGAGCGCATTGGGATTATTGCGATAGCGACTCAGCATCTCCTCAAGTGGGAAAGTCATTTGCACATCCATACCGGCCGGAGCCACAAGCAACGCATCGCCAGCCTTAGCCATATGCTTAAGATTTTCGGCCATGGCAAGGTTGATATTATTGTTGGTAATAATCTCGGGCGACACAGTATAATAGTTGGCGTAAGCGCTTACTATAGTGTCGGCACCAGTCTTGGTGGTGTCGGGCTTGTGGTAATGCATACGCAGCTGATTGCTGGCAATCTTTATCACACGGCCTGTACCGTATGAGTTGGCCACGTATAGACCGGGGAATATCTTGGAAAATGTCGACGGCTCGAGATATGAAGTGGGATTGTCGAGATATGCCTTATAGAGGCGCTGTCCAAGCTCGCGGGGAAGGGTGGCGCTGACGGTGCGGTATTTGAGCTTTTTCAACGAGTCGGGCTCGCCCACAGCATTGCACGCGTATACCTTTGTGGCAATGGGTTTTGACGGGTCGTAACACCCCTCGGCTTGAGGATCGAAGTCGGAATAGATAGGCGACGGCAGCTGTTTGGTAAGCTCATAGACTGTGAGCCCCATCGGGGTGATGGAGTCGCCCACGTATCCTCCGAGTGGCACGGTGAGCACCATCTCGAGCGAGTCGATATCTTCTACCCCTATGCCCACTGTGTCGAGGGCGACCGATGGCAGGTATTGTGTGACGAAATCGGAAGTAAAACTACCATACTCCGCAGCGTCAATGCTGCCCAGTAGCTGTGTCACAGTACGTGACTGTATGCGTTCATTTTCAACCGTATATCCTGTTACTGAATACACTGAGTCAACGACAATCTGAATTTCGTCCTGAACTATCGATTGACCAATATTGCTGCTTTCGCTACAGGCCGAAAATGCCCACACCGCAGCAGCGGCTCCGACTATAAAAGGGAGTATTCTCATGGGGTTGTAATGATGTGTCATTATTGAAGTAACGAGCGGTAAAACTCGGCGTAGGCATCAGCATAGTCTTCGTCGCCCGTATGGTGGAGCATGGGCTTGCCTGATGCTTTAGCATATTGAAGAATTGAGTCGCTGACGTTGTCAGAAGCCTGAACTATAGCGTCGGCATGATCAATTGCCAGGCGGGTAAGAGCCTCGTAATCGACGCCATCGCCCGACTCGGTAAGCGCTTTGAGATCCTCGGCAAGGAGATTGTCCATCATCAGTTTCTCTACAAACCGCGCATCAAGTGTGCCATCAAATCTATCGTCTTGAAGCGAGTCAACCACCTTTGAGTCACTGAATGACGGGTCGTCGCCGTAATTCTTCTTGATATAGATAGGTGCGAGAGCCGAGATCCAGCCTGAACAGTGCACCACCGCAGCCTCCCAGCGCAACTTTTTGACGGTTTCCCCCACGCCACGCACGAAGAATATCGAGCGCTCGTCGTTGTCCTCGGGCAGCTGACGTATCTCAATGTCGCTGGCACCGCTGCGACGGAAATAGTCGTCGTTGTCAATGAAGTACACCTGCATTCTCGCGGGTTGGAGAGTAGCCACCTTAATAATGAGCGGGTGATCGGTATCGTCGATAATCAGATTCATACCCGACAGACGTATCACCTCGTGCAACTGATTGCGTCGCTCGTTGATGCACCCATACTTAGGCATAAACGTGCGCACTTCAAATCCGCGCTCCTGCATCGACTGAGGCAGCTTCACGCTAAGGGTTGACATTGCAGTTGCTGGCAGATAAGGTGTAATTTCTTGCGAGATGAATAGTACTTTAGGCTTGTCCATTAACAGTTATTCTATTAGCCGGTGTCGCAGCCGACAGTGGTTGAGTTATTACGCGAAGATAGCAATTTTTGGCGAATTCTCAACCACTTAAACCCTATTTTATTTTAACACATGCAGTAGGCCCTCGAGATTTATATAAAATTAGTTAATTTTTGCTATTCGCTACATTTCGCCCGCAATTTGTGCGATTATCCATGGATATAATTAGAGAATTATTGAGTACCTTTGTGCCAAATTTTTGATTTACAAACTCAACTTATTAATACCCATCTGCTTAA
>CAMWOD010000186.1 GCA_947175715.1 uncultured Porphyromonadaceae bacterium | reverse complement strand
TGCCGTATTTTTCATGAATCTTGCGGCATCTCGACCAACAGAAACAATAGCCAATATGCTGATAATACTCATAAACCAGGCGGATTATTTACTTTTCAAGCAGCTCGAACGCTTAGAGAACGATTTTCTTGAAAAGGGCGGATTTTCAGAGAGAATGACAAAAATGCGCCACACAAAGCGAGGATATTAACCACTCCATTAGTGACACTGACTTCATTAATGACTTTAAAGTCTTTTAAAAACTCCTTACTTTGTGCTTGCGGCATAAAGCAAATAGGCGCGAGAGGTTGTCGTTGATAAGGCGCATGTGATGACTCGTGATTTTGATTACAAAGTTAATGTTTTCGGTCGAATAAATGCACTTTACTATAGTAAATTGGGTGAAAATGCTGATAGGGGTGGGTTATGTCGCGGAATATTTATAAATTTGTGGCCTGATTAACCAAATAAATGGTCTTAATAGCTTATGATGCCTGAGAGGCCATGCAAAAGACTTAATAACCGAAAATATGAAACTACTCGAAGGAAAAACAGCCGTGATCACCGGCGCTGCTCGCGGCATCGGTAAGGCTTTGGCTCTGAAGTTTGCAGCTGAGGGCGCAAATATCGCATTCACCGATCTCGTAATCGACGAAAACGGTCATCAGACCGAGGAAGAAATCGCCGCTATGGGCGTTAAGGTAAAAGGTTATGCTTCGAATGCTGCCGACTTCGCTCAGACCGAGGAGGTAATCAAGGAGATTCATAAGGAGTTTGGCTCGATCGATATCCTCGTCAACAATGCCGGTATCACCAAGGATGGCTTGATGATGCGTATGACCGAGGCTCAGTGGGACGCTGTAATTGCTGTAAACCTCAAGAGCGCCTTCAACTTTATTCACGCCGTGCTCCCCATCATGATGCGTCAGCGCAGCGGCTCTATCATCAATATGGCATCGGTAGTGGGTGTGCATGGTAATGCCGGTCAGGCCAACTATGCTGCATCGAAGGCTGGCTTGATTGCCTTGGCCAAGAGTATAGCTCAGGAGGTGGGTTCACGCGGTATCCGTGCCAACGCCATTGCCCCCGGCTTTATCGAGACCGCTATGACTGCCGCTCTCCCCGATGACATCCGTGCCGAATGGGTGAAGAAGATACCCCTGCGTCGTGGCGGCCAGGTAGAGGATATCGCCAATGTGGCAACATTCCTCGCCTCCGATCTGTCAAGCTATGTCACCGGCCAGGTAATTCAGGTCGATGGCGGCATGAATATGTAATAATATGCTCACTTACAATACGCAACAATCGCAGCTGGTGCTCCCCGAGTATGGGCGCAACATTCAGCGTATGGTCGATCACTGCCTCACTATCGAGGATCGTGAAGAGCGTACGCGGTGTGCCTACACCATCATCAAGGCAATGGGCACCCTTTTTCCCCAACTTAAGGAGAATGAGGAGTCGCGCCGCAAACTCTGGGATCACCTGGCTATAATGTCACAATTCCAGCTCGACATCGACTACCCTTGCGAGGTGATCACGGCAGCCGAGCTTCAGACTCAGCCGAGTCACATGGGCTACGACTCGCGCCGCATATCTCTGCGCCACTACGGTTTTTACGTCGGTAAGATGATAGAGCGCATCGCTCAGATGGAGCAGTCCGACGAGCGCGATGCGCTCACCCTGCTTGTGGCCAATCATATGAAGAAGCTGCAGCTGCAGGTCAACCCCGACGGTGTGGACGATGCCAAGATTTTCAAGGATCTTGCCAATATGAGCCACGGCGCTATACGCCTTGACCCGGAGACGACCCATCTTCATGAATTCCAGGAGATAGTAGTGCCTAATGCGGGCAAGAAAAAGAAGAAAAAGAAGTAAGCACTGTACTAAACTCCGCTCTCCGCATGATTACACGCCAACAGCTCACCGAGGTGGGTCGCACCATTAAGCCTCACGGCATCAACGGCGAAATAGCCGCTGCTATCGACCCGATACTCGACCTCGATACCGCACGATGCCTTGTGCTCGACATTGATGGCATATTTGTGCCGTTTTTTGTAGGGTCGTGGCGTTCGCGTGGCAGTGAGGCGGTGCTACTCAATATCGACGGCGTGAGCGATGAGAATGCAGCCAAATCGCTATGCGGCAAGGCTGTATATGCCCTAAATGAGGACGTGCATCATGATGGCGATGATGACGATGGCTTTTATGCCGACGATTTGCAGGGGTACACGATAGTTGACGATAATGCCTCTGTGATTGGCACTGTAGTGCGAGTAGATACCTCAACGGTCAACACTCTATTCGAGGTGGAACGCCCCGATGGCTCAACCGTATATGTGCCTGTAGCCGATGAATTTATATTAGGAATCAATCCGCAGGATGGCATTATCGAGATGAGCCTGCCCGAGGGATTGTTTGATCTTTAATTTTACAACCCATTATCTGACATGTACGACGAAACACAAGCCGTAAAACACATCAACCATGCTCTACAAGATGCTTACGGCATCACATATCCCACCGACGAGCTGCTCAATGTGATAGATATAATATGGGATTTCTATGATGACAACGACTTGCTCGATCTTGACATTGACAACGAGGCTGAACTCGACGTTGAGGCCTTGCGCGACAAGGTGCGTAAGATGCTTGCCAAAGACCGCAACTCGCCTATCAAGCCCGAACACATCGATGCTATCATTGATGCCGAGCTGCAATATGAAGACGAAGCCGATGCCGAGGAGATGGAGTGAGATGAAAAAGTGGATTTATAGAATAGCGCTCGTGTTGATACTCGCATGTGTCGGCTCCGGCGTAGCCTGGTGTGTCGATGACGACGAAATCGTCACTGCCGAGCAGCAGCTGGCCCAGCTCAAAGAGGATATCAACACTCCGGTGATTTCAAATAAACTCAAGGAGCCGATAAGCAAGTACATGCTCACCCAGGCCCGACGGTTGAAAAATGCCGGATTCAAAGTTGAGACTATGCGCAAGGGGGAGGTGATAGTGGTGACACTGTCGACCGACAAGATGTTTGCCCCCAATGATACTATGCTGTTTCAGAGTATAGAGGAGCGGCTTAAGCGCTTTCTGCCTTTTCTCAAGACTCCCGGCATGTTCAAGATGCTGCTCGCTGCGCATTCCGACGATACAGGCTCAGACATCTATCAACTTCATCTTACCGAGGCTCGCATCATGGCGCTGTATGATTTCTTTGAGAAGCAGGGCGTTGACACATCCGACATTATCGGCTACCCGCTGGGGAGTGCCAAGCCGATGGTGGCTAATAACACACGCTCCAGCCGATCGCTCAACCGCCGCATCGAAATCTACATCATCCCCGACAATGGCCTGATCTCACTGGCCGAGCAGAAGCGACTCTAAGGCCGTTGTGTCAAACGAAGTTTGGCTATTAAAGAAAAAATTTGTTAATTCGCGGTCGATTTCAGTGGAGAGGCATAGGTATTGCCTCATTGTA
>CAMWOD010000185.1 GCA_947175715.1 uncultured Porphyromonadaceae bacterium | reverse complement strand
ATCATATACTTTATAATATATAACAGATATAATAGACTGTATAATAATTATGGATATGAAATCAACTATATATTTCATAATCTCCGTGGCGATGCTGCTCGCATCGTGTAGTAACAACGAAAAAAAGCAAGAGTCGAGTAGTCAGGAGGTGTCACAAGTTCCGTACCCTGAGGCTAAAAAATCATACGAGCCGATGAAGATTGAACGCCTCGACTTGCTTGCCGCTGATTTTAATACATTGCCACAAGCCGAAGCGCATTCTATGCTCGACGCTATGGAGCCAGGGGCGAGCTTGTATATACAGCTCATGGGTAACTTAATATCCTCTAAGGGAGATGTTGCCGATGCAGCCAATGGGATGAGTGCGTTGGCTGAAGCTAATGCGGTAAAGATATTTGGCAAGGAAGTGAAGGAACGACTTGCCGAGTTGACAAATATTGAGGCCGAGATAGGGCAGGTGTGTGGTGTGATTAACGCTGATTTCCCCAATGCTCATGTGAGCCACATTTATGGAGTGATTTCACCTTATCGTCAAGGAGTCATAACTTCCGACTCCAATGTGTTTGTCGTCACCAATCTGTATTTAGGCGCTGATTTCCCCGGATATAAAGGGTTTGATGAGTACTTCCGTTCTACGCGTGTCACTGAGCGCATACCTTACGATGTGGCTGAGGCGGCGTTGGCTGCCGGCTATCCATATCGCGATGGTAATACAGCGCTATCCAAAATGCTCTACCATGGAGCCCTCATTTATTGCGCCATGTCGACAATGCTGCATCCCGATGCGGCGATGGCAATAGGCGTCACACCTGAGCAGCTAAAGTGGCTTGATGATAACCGTACTGAGATATGGCGCACTCTTATCGACCGCAATATGCTATACTCAACAGTACCGCTCGATGCTGACAAGTTGCTGGCCGAGGCCGGAAGTTCGGCATGGCTACACCCCGAAGCTCCTGGACGTGTGGGAAGATTTATAGGATTGGAAATAGTAAGGGCCTATCTTGCCCAAAAGCCTGACACACAATTGGCGTGGTTGCTCACACCAGCATTCTATAACTCCGATAAAGTACTTGCCGAAGCAGCCTTCAATCCTCAGTAAGTCGCTGACGAATAGTGTAGCGCGGCCTCGCTTTCACTTCAAGGAAGATCTTGCCTATATATTCCCCCACGATGCCTATGCCCATAAGAATGAGGGAGCCGAGAAACCACACCGATAGCATCAGCGACGACCATCCCGCAATAGTGCGCCCAGTCAGGTAGGCTACAAACACATATACCGCTACCAATAGAGTGATGAGCAAGAAGGTAAAGCCTGTGAGAAATATCAGTCGCATGGGGCGCGCCGAGAATGATGTAATTCCATCGATTGAGAAACTCAGCATCTTGGAGAGCGGGTATTTCGACTCACCAGCTGCACGCACACCTCGTTTATATTCCACAATTGCAGTGGTCAGCCCAATTTGTGGTACTATGCCACGTAGAAATAGGTTAACCTCACGATATTCACTCAGCAAGATGAGCGCTCGCTGCGACATGAGTCGGTAATCGGCGTGGTCGTATACGGTATCTACACCCATTGAGCGCTGGAATGAGTAGAAGGCATGCGCCGTAGTGCGTTTAAACCAAGTATCAGTTTCGCGACTTGAGCGCACACCATATACTATTTCGGCACCTTCATGCCACCGCTTTACCATCTCGATCATGGCAAGCGGATCGTCCTGTAAGTCAGCATCAATCGATATTGCGGCATCGCAATGGTTGATTACCTCCATCAGCCCTGCGAGCAGTGCATTCTGGTGACCGCGGTTGTGGGCCAGGTCAATCCCTTTGTACAACAAGGGATTGGACCGGTGCAAATCTTCAATCACCTGCCATGTGCCATCCTTGCTCCCATCGTTGACCATCAACACGTACGAATCACGGTCGATAAGCTGCTCGTCGACCATTCGGTTGAGGATACCCGACAGTTCGGAAGCAGTGATGCGAAGCACTGCCTCCTCATTGTAGCAAGGCACAACTATGGCGAGCCGATGAGACATTATGGTGTGGTGATATGTTTAATAGTTGCGTGCAAAAATCACTCGTTGTGCCGAAGGCTTTCCGGTGACCATGCACTTGCCGGGAGTCTTATCGCCATCAAGAGGTATACAACGTATTGTTGCCTTAGTTTCCTCTTTGATCTTCTCCTCGGTTTCGGGGGTACCATCCCAGTGAGCCAACAGGAATCCACCTTTTTCGATTTCCTCTTTAAATTCGTCGTAGGTTTCTACGGTTCGAGTCATCGATTCGCGGTGTTTCAGAGCCTTTTGGTAGATATTGTTTTGTATATCTTCGAGCAGATTCTCTACTGTCTGTACTATTCCTTCGAGCGGCATCTCTTCTTTCTCGAGAGTGTCGCGGCGCATCACTTCTACGGTGCCGTTTTCAAGGTCGCGAGCACCGATGACGAGGCGCACGGGCACACCCTTGAGTTCGTAGTCGGCAAACTTGAAGCCGGGACGCTTGTTGTCGGCATCATCGTACTTCACGCTTATGCCTGCCTTGCGAAGCTCATCAACGATGGGGTTGACGGCCTCCGAAATCTTAGCAAGCTGCTCGTTGTTTTTGTATATAGGTATTATTACTACCTGTATTGGTGCAAGATGTGGGGGGAGTACGAGTCCGTTGTCGTCGGAATGAGTCATTATCAGCGCTCCCATCAAGCGGGTTGATACTCCCCACGAGGTAGCCCACACATATTCGAGCTGATGTTCCTTGTTGATGAATTTCACATCGAAGGCTTTAGCGAAATTCTGGCCTAAGAAGTGCGAAGTGCCCGATTGAAGCGCTTTGCCATCCTGCATCATGGCCTCGATAGTGTAAGTGTCGAGTGCGCCGGCAAAGCGCTCGTTGGCCGACTTCACGCCTTTAATTACAGGCACAGCCATATATTTCTCAGCAAACTCGGCATAAACATCGAGCATCTTCTTGGCTTCGGCCTCGGCTTCCTCGCGGGTGGCATGGGCAGTGTGTCCCTCTTGCCACAGGAACTCAGCTGTGCGGAGGAACATGCGGGTGCGCATTTCCCAACGCATCACATTGGCCCACTGGTTAACGAGGATGGGGAGGTCGCGGTAAGAATTAATCCAGTTTTTATAAGTGTTCCAGATTATGGTTTCGGATGTGGGGCGGATTATCAGCTCTTCCTCAAGCTTAGCATTGGGGTCAACTTCCACACCAGTGTGGTCGGCGTTGGTGCGCAGACGATGGTGGGTAACAACGGCGCATTCTTTCGCAAAACCTTCTACGTGCTCTGCTTCACGGCTCAGGAACGACTTTGGAATCAACAGCGGGAAGTATGCGTTAACGTGCCCTGTGGCTTTGAACATGTCGTCGAGCTGACGCTGCATTTTCTCCCAAATTGCGTAGCCGTAGGGCTTAATTACCATACAGCCGCGTACGGCTGACTGTTCGGCCAAATCGGCTTTAACTACTAATT
>CAMWOD010000184.1 GCA_947175715.1 uncultured Porphyromonadaceae bacterium | reverse complement strand
TAACTTCAGTCTCATTTTAATATATATTTTATTGTGACTGGGCAATCCTCCTATCGCATTTGACCCACAAAATTACTAAAAATTCCAAACAACAAGTGTCAAAATTGTCAATCTCACCAAGATTGTCTACCTTTGAACATCTTTATCAAACACCGCAACAAGAAGATTATGAAAACTTCTGGCAACAAATTATCAATAAGCAAATTACTTCTTTTATCCATATTATTGCCCGCATCTGCGGCGAGCATTGACTACTCCCATCTCGATGCCGCGGTTCTGAAAATCAATGAATACGATATCGACGCAGCCCGCGAGCATATCGACAAATTCCTAAGTCAGGGACGACGTAAGTTCAAACCTACAGCTCAGATGAAGGCATCGGCCGACTCACTCAATGAGCGCATCGACCGCATTGAGATGATGCTCGACCGTGTGGAGCACATCGAGGTAGTGGATTCAATGATAGTGAATAGGGCTGATTTCTTCACCCACTACTTGCTTTCGCCGAGTGCCGGAAGCCTCTTTGACACTTCTTCGCTCCCCGATGAACTACGCAAAGGCGCTACAGGCGTTGGCTACAAATCGCCTGATGGCCGCAAAATCATTTGGGCACGGACTGACCCTGCTTCAACTCATCTTGTTGAAGCATCATCACTCACCGATGGGTCGTGGGAACAGCCCACTCCTTTAGTCGGCGAATTACCGCAAGGGAGCAACATCGGCTATCCGTTCATGCTTTCGGACGGCATAACGCTATATTATGCTGCCGACGGAGAAGGCTCACTCGGAGGGCTCGATATATGGCTGTCGCGTCATGATGGCGAGCGCTGGCTCGAACCTCAAAACATAGGCATGCCCTACAACTCCCCCTACGACGACTATATGATGGCCATAGACGAGCTTACGGGTGCCGGATGGTGGGCAACCGACCGCAATCAGCTTGGTGATAAAATCACAATTTACATGTTTCGCCCCAACGAAATACGCGAAAACTACCCCGAGGATACCCCCAACATCGCATCACTCGCAATGCTAAGCTCAATTAGCGACACCTGGCGCGACCCCAAGGGTGTCACAGATTTCTTAAACAGTTTCAAAGCCAATGCCTCAAAACACATTCCCACCACCATGGAGGAAAGAGAATTTGCCCTGTCGCTCGGCGATGGACGCATTTATTATTCTCTCGATGATTTTAAGTCGTCGGCCGCACGCGAGGCAATGGAAGACTACCTGATTCTTGAAGATGATCTACGAATCGACAGCATCGATCTCAACAATCTCCGACAAGAATACGCCCAAGGCAATCCCGGCAACCATAATGATATCATCTTGCTTGAGGAAAAGATACGCAACACCCGGCGCGCACTCGCTAAGGCTCGCAATCGCATCATCGCCCTCGAAACCGGGAAATAAAGACTACACACAATACTTTATAATCTGTATCACTGAATGACTACATTTTTGATCTCTCTCGCCATCCTCATTGGCGGATATTTTATATACGGGGTAATTGTAGAAAAAATAATCGATATTGACCCAAAACGCCCGATGCCCGCCTACACCAAGCAGGATGGTATTGACTATGTGCCACTTCCCACATGGCGCGTGTTCTTGATACAATTTCTCAACATCGCTGGTCTCGGACCCATCTTTGGCGCTATAATGGGCATCATGTTTGGTCCGGCGGCTTTCCTATGGATAGTATTGGGCACTATCTTCGCCGGAGCAGTCCACGACTTTCTTTCAGGTGTAATATCAATACGTGCCGGAGGCGCCTCACTCCCTGAAATCGTTGGCCACGAGCTCGGCAACTCTGTGAAGCAAGTGATGAGAGTGTTCTCCCTGCTTTTGCTCGTACTGGTAGGCACCGTGTTTGTGATGCAACCGGCCAACCTTATAGCAGCTCTCACGCCCGACGTGCTTGATGCTACATTTTGGGTGGCAGTGATTTTCACCTACTATATCCTCGCCACTATGCTCCCTATCGACAAGGTTATAGCCAAGTTTTACCCGATATTCGGGTTTGCCTTGTTGTTTATGGCAGCCGGTATTCTGGGAGTACTGCTATTTGGCGACGTGACTATACCCGATGGTATCTCCGATGGGTTGTGGAACCGCTATGCCACACCCGATACACACCCCATATTCCCCATGATGTTTGTATCGATAGCTTGCGGTGCTATCTCAGGATTCCACGCCACACAGTCACCCATGATGGCGCGGTGTCTTAAGAATGAAAAGCTGGCGCGACCTGTGTTCTACGGGGCAATGGTTGCCGAAGGTATCGTGGCTCTTATATGGGCCGCTGCTGCTATAGCATTCACAGGAGGCTATAAGGAGTTGGCCGACTTCCAAGCCGCCAACGGTGGTGCCACAGCCGCTCTGCTGGTCAACAACATTTCTATAGGTTGGCTCGGCACTATTGGAGGCGTTTTGGCCATACTCGGTGTGGTAGCCGCTCCTATTACCACCGGTGACACCGCCCTGCGCAGCGCCCGACTTATTGCCGCCGATATGTTTGGTGTCAACCAAAGTAAGCTGGCAAAACGCCTTCTTATATCACTCCCATTGTTTGCCGCATGCATTGGGTGCATGATGATCGACTTTTCGGTTTTGTGGCGATATTTCGCATGGTGCAACCAGACTCTTGCTGTGTTCACCCTATGGGCTGTAAGCGTATATCTGGCTCGCAAAGGTAGCCTGTACATCGTATCAGTAGTCCCGGCTGCGTTTATGACTTTGGTATGCGTGAGCTATTTGCTTTTCGCCCCTGCTCCCGAAGGCTTCGGGCTGCCCCACAACGTGGCATTGTGCGTCGGAGCGATTATCACATTCTTCTTTGTCGCCTTGTTTAGCTTGTATGTACAACGTCTTCGCCAAGGTAAAATTCAGCGTGAATATAGCTTCTGATGATGGATATAATCAATGAAATAGGCCAATCGCAAGCCTACACACTGCATAGTCACACTCAATTCTGCGACGGGAAAGCCACCATGGAGGAATTTGCCCGCGAGGCGGTGCGTATGGGATTTACTCATTATGGTTTTTCTCCCCACTCTCCTATTCCTATACAGTCGCCATGCAACATGTCGATTGACGATGTGCCTCAATATCTTGCTGAATTTCAGCGCATCAAACGTGTTTATGGCGACCGCGTAAACTTCTATGCAGGCATGGAGGTAGACTATCTGGGACCTCAATGGGGACCCGCACACCCTTATTTCAGCTCACTTCCACTCGACTATACTATAGGCTCGGTGCACTTCATACCCGATTCCGACGGCCAATACATAGATATTGATGGACGTTATGAAAACTTCCGCAGCAAGATGCAGCAATATTTCCATAGCGACATACGATACGTTGTAGAGACTTTCTACCGACAATCAATCGATATGGTCGAAGCCGGTGGATTTGACATAATCGGACACCTCGACAAGGTGGGTCATAATGCCTCACAATGGGCTCCCGGCATCGAGGATGAGACTTGGTATATCCAACTTGTAAATACGCTGATTGATGCAATAGCAG
>CAMWOD010000183.1 GCA_947175715.1 uncultured Porphyromonadaceae bacterium | reverse complement strand
GCTCGGCCTTCCTGATGCTCGGTCTCATCGGTATCTACTACCACTCGGCACCCGCAGGACAGCCTCTTACCTGGAACTTGCTCGAAATCGTTAAGAACAACTCGATACCTCACGGCTGGCAGAGCTTCCTCTTCCCCATGACCTTCGTAGGATTTGGCGTGCTTGGCGCTATGTTCCCCTTCCACACATGGAGCCCCGACGGTCACGCTTCGGCACCTACAGCGGTGTCGATGCTCCACGCAGGTGTGCTGATGAAGCTCGGAGGTTACGGATGCTTCCGCGTGGCCATCTATCTGATGCCCACAGCAGCTCAGGAGCTGGCTTGGATATTCCTTATCCTCACCGGTATTTCAGTTGTCTACGGAGCCTTCTCGGCATGCGTTCAGACCGACCTTAAGTATATCAACGCTTACTCATCGGTAAGCCACTGCGGTCTGGTGCTCTTCGCCATTCTGATGCTCAACACCACAGCTCTCACCGGTGCTATCATGCAGATGCTTTCGCACGGCTTGATGACGGCTCTGTTCTTCGCACTGATCGGTATGATATATGGCCGTACACACACCCGCGACATCCGCGAGATGGGTGGTATGATGAAGATAATGCCCTTCCTTGCGGTATGCTACGTGATAGCGGGTTTCGCCTCCCTTGGTCTTCCCGGCCTCAGCGGTTTTGTGGCTGAGATGACAATATTCGTTGGTTCGTTCGAGCAAGGTATGGCCGACTATTGGGCACACGCCGGT
This sequence comes from uncultured Porphyromonadaceae bacterium, assembly GCA_947175715.1. Lineage (GTDB taxonomy): Bacteria > Bacteroidota > Bacteroidia > Bacteroidales > Muribaculaceae > JAJPXC01. Next base: position 2,840 of record CAMWOD010000183.1, on the reverse strand, counting down.
TCGCTCCGACTCGTGTTCACCATCATCGCTTGCTGCTCAATCGTTATCACCGCCGTCTACATCCTCCGCGTTGTGGGCAAGCTGCTGCTTGGACCGGTGTACGACGAGCATCACCTGCAGCTCACTGATGCCACCTGGTGGGAGCGCGTGTCGACCATCACCCTGATTGTGTGCGTGGCCGGTATCGGTTGCTTCCCCAACTTCTTTGCCGGACTTATCCGCTTCACATTTGATCCCGCCAACTTCGCAGCCCTGCTGCCTAAATAAAGATTAATAGAAACATGGACTATTCTCAATTTTTAGCAATGAAGCAAGAGATAGGATTGCTCATCGTATTCCTATTAGTCTTCCTCTATGATACATTCATGCCTAAAAAGGCACTTGGCGCAACATCGGCATTCACCTGCGTGTTGTTCGGCCTCTTCACTCTGGCTGGCTTTGCGGCTTGTGTGATTTCGCCCGAAGTCAACGCATTCGCCGGGATGTATCAGACAACCCCCGTTGTCGCCACCATTAAGAATATACTCAACGTGGGTGTGCTCATCGTTCTCATACAGGCCACCAAATGGGTCAACAGCGACTTTGTGGTTGTGCGCCGCGGCGAGTTCTACGAGCTGCTGCTTGTCACACTCTTTGGTATGTACCTCATGGTATCGGCACGTCACTTCCTGCTCTTCATCATCGGCCTTGAGGCCGCTTCGCTCCCCTTGGCAGCAATGGTGGCCTTCGATAAGGCTCACTATGAGAGCCACGAGGCCGCTGTGAAGTATATGCTCACCGCCGTATTCTCATCAGCTGTGTTTATGATGGGTCTGTCGTTTGTCTACGCATTGACCGGCTCACTCTACTTCGAGGATATCGCATTCAAGTTGCTCATCTCGCAACAGGCAGTGTCGGCGATGCTCATTATTGCTGTGGCATTTGTCATTGCTGGTATGGGCTTCAAGCTCTCGCTGGTTCCCTTCCATCTGTGGACCGCCGACGTTTATCAAGGCGCACCCACATCGGTCACCTCTTACCTGTCGGTGATTTCCAAGGGCTCTGCGGCGTTTGCATTCCTGGTGATCATGGCTCAGGTGTTTGGCACAGTCTACTCTCAAGTGTGGGAGTGGATGCTCTACGCCATCATCATCCTCACAATCACTGTGGGTAACCTCTTCGCAATGCGTCAGCGCAACATGAAGCGCTTCCTCGCATTCTCGTCAATCTCACAGGCAGGCTACATAATGCTTGGTGTGATTGCGATGAATGCCACAGGCGTTGCATCACTGATGTACTACGAGCTGGTATACATATTCTCCAATCTCGCTGCCTTCGGTGTAATTCAGGCTATCGAGAATAATACTGGCATGGTGTCGATGGACGACTACAAGGGATTGTATAAGACCAATCCTCGCCTGTCGTTCGCCATGATGCTCGCTATGTTCTCACTGGCTGGTATTCCTCCTTTCGCCGGTTTCTTCTCCAAGTTCTTCATCTTCACCGGGGCACTCGGTCAAGGTACTACCGCCATCTATGTGCTTGTACTTATTGCCTTGATCAACACCATCATATCGCTCTACTACTACCTGCTGGTAGTCAAAGCAATGTTCATCAGCCCCGATGATTGCAAGATCGCTCCGTTCTGCAGCGCATGGACTGAGCGCATCGGCCTTTGGGTCACCGTTGGAGGTATCATCTTCTTGGGTATCATCAGCTACTTCTACAGTGAACTGCTTACCATGTCGCAGGACTACAACATCCTCAACGTGTTCTGATAAATACTAATCCAACATACACATACTGCGTCGGCAATATCCACTCACATTCTGCGTATTGCCGACGCATTATATTTCCAATTATCTATAATGTGATAGTCTCAACTTCCTAAGATATGAATACTGAGCTGATTTTGATAAATATTTCGGGATATGACCGCCCGGGCGTTACATCGGCATTGACCGCTATTCTTGCTAAATACAGCGCGTCGATACTCGACATCGGTCAGGCCGACATACACCACACCCTATCGTTGGGCTTGCTGATAAAGACATCAAGCGATGTGTCGGGCGACATAATGAAGGACTTGCTCTTTAAGGCCTCGGAGCTCAATGTGCAGATACGCTTCACCCCGGTATCGATAGCCGACTATGAGGCATGGGTGGCCCGACAGGGTAAAAATCGCTGGATTATCACCATCTTGGGTCGCAGACTTACGGCCCGACAGATAGCGGCTGTGACACAGGAAATCTCGGAGCAGAATCTTAATATTGACTCAATACAGCGCCTCACTGGTCGTCCGTCGCTCAACGTCGAGGACCAGGAGCAGTCGAAATCGTGCGTGGAGTTCTCGGTGCGCGGCAATCCCAACGACTATCAGGCCATGCAGCAGCGATTTATGGAGCTGTCATCGCAGGAGGAATTTGACATATCGCTTCAACAAGATAATATCTACCGCCGTTCGCGCCGTCTGGTGTGCTTCGATATGGACTCTACCCTTATCGAGACCGAGGTGATCGACGAGCTTGCATCACGCGCCGGAGTAGGCGACAAGGTAAAGGCCATCACCGAGCGAGCTATGCGCGGCGAGATTGACTTCGTAGAGTCGTTTACCGAGCGTGTGGCACTACTCAAGGGGCTTGATGAGTCGGTGATGGAGGATATCGCCCGCAATCTCCCCGTCACCGAGGGAGTTGACCGTATGATGCAGGTGCTTAAGCGCGCAGGCTTCAAGACAGCTATCCTTTCGGGTGGGTTCACATATTTCGGCAACTATTTGAAGCAGAAATACGGATTTGACTATGTCTATGCCAATGAGCTGGAAATTGTCGACGGCAAGCTCACAGGCCGCTACGTAGGCG
>CAMWOD010000182.1 GCA_947175715.1 uncultured Porphyromonadaceae bacterium | reverse complement strand
ACCCGATATGCCCAACAAGCCGGCTCCAATCCTCAATCCCGCCACCAAAGAGCCCCTGAAAGCCGAAGACCTTTATCCAATCTTCGCTGAGGAAGTATGTCGGCAGGAAATGGATACAACCAACTCATGGATTGAGATTCCCGACGAAGTAAGGGATATGTACAAGATATGGCGCCCCACCCCGTTGGTTCGTGCCCGTGGACTTGAGAAAGCTCTCGATACCACCGCCCACATATATTTCAAAAACGAGAGTGTAAGCCCTGTAGGCTCTCACAAGCTCAACTCCGCAATACCCCAGGCATATTACTGCAAACAGCAGGGCGTCACTAACATCACAACTGAGACGGGTGCCGGACAATGGGGCGCAGCACTCTCACTTGCAGCCAAGCACTTTGGGCTTGAACTCGCCGTTTACATGGTAAAGGTGTCATACAACCAGAAGCCCTATCGCCGCTCCATCATGCAGACCTTTGGAGCAGAAGTTATACCATCACCATCGATGTCGACCAAGGCTGGCCGTAAGATCATCACTGAGAATCCCACATATCAAGGGTCTCTAGGCACTGCAATTTCCGAAGCTGTAGAGCTGGCGATGTCAACCCCCAACTGTAAGTACACCCTCGGTTCAGTGCTCAATCACGTGGCGCTGCATCAAACCGTGATAGGACTCGAAGCCGAGAAACAGATGGAAATGGCCGGGGAATATCCTGATATTGTGATTGGTTGCTTCGGTGGAGGTTCAAATTTCTCGGGAATATCTCTACCATTCCTCCGCCACAATTTTTCAGGAGAACGCAACACAAAGTTTATCGCTGCCGAGCCGTCGTCGTGCCCCAAGCTCACACGAGGTGTATTCCGCTACGATTTCGGCGACGAAGCCGGATACACACCGTTGATACCCATGTTAACACTTGGGCACAACTTCTCACCAGCCAATATCCATGCAGGAGGCCTGCGTTATCACGGTGCTGGTGCTATTGTGAGTCAACTGATTCAAGACAAGCTTATAAGCGCAGTTGACATACCACAGATAGAGACATTCGACGCCGCTACACTTTTTGCTCGCTCCGAGGGTATTATACCTGCGCCCGAAAGCTCTCATGCTATCGCAGCCGCCATACGCGAAGCCCTTAAAGCTAAGGAAGAAGGCACTTCTCCGGTAATCCTTTTCAACTTGTCGGGACATGGCTTGATTGACATGACAGCCTACGACCGCTATTATGCTGGTGACCTCTACAACTACGATGTGCCCGAAGAGGAAATCGCAACCAACACGGCCGACCTACCCAAGGTAAAGTAAACACATAGTATTCTCTTTTATATACCTTTCTTACAGTGACAAAGCACCCGCAACCGAGGTCTGCTTTGTCACTGTTGTAATGACAACGTTTATGAAATCTTGCCGGTAGGATAGAGAATGTGGAGTATCAATTCCTGCATTAAGTCGAAAGGATCGCGTCGAGAATCCACACCTTTGCTTTGTGCATCATAGCGACGAATGGCGTTGATGATTTCAATTGCGTGCCATGCGTTGTAATGACGCATAGCGTTGCGTAAGTCGGTGAGCTGTCCGGCCCATTTATATCCGCACGCAGCCATCAGTGAATGATCACCCTTGTCGGGGGTGTAAAGAGCTACCAATAAGTTGGAAAAGAAATTAAAAAGTGTAGAGGTAGTGACTACATAGGGATTGTTTTTCGGATTATTTCTAAAATATTCCACAATAGCGAGCGCACGCTTGAAATCGCGTTGTGATAAAGCGGCCACAAGCTCAAAATTGTTGTAATCCTTACTTATACCGATATTGGCCTCGATGGCTTCGGGTGTCACCATTGCTCCAGCGGGCAGCGTAACAGTGAGTTTGTCTATTTCATTGTAAAGACGAGAGAGGTCAGTGCCTACATAATCAGCAAGCATTTGAAGCGACTTAGGCTCGACGTTAAGACCCTTGTCTTTGATAAATCGCTCAATTTCCGTCTTAACATTTCGCTCATTCAGTTTTTTGGACTCAAAGACTATCCCACCGCCTTTCTTTAAGGCAGCTTTGAAATCTTTACCCTTGGCCTGGGCTCCGCGGCAGCATATAGCCATAATGGTGGTGGGATTGGGACGCTCTACATAATGAGCAAGATTATCAAGCCATGTGGCAGGTACAGCCTGCGTCTCATGAACTATGACGACTTGACGCTCGGCCATCATGGGGTAACGCATGGCACAGTCCATCACCTGTGCCGGAGTTACTTCGGGCGCATAAAGGTTGTAAAGATTGAAATCACGATCGGCCTCGGGCACTAAGGCATCAAAATCATTGACCAATTGATCTATATAGTACCCCTCCTCCCCATGCAGTAGATACACAGGCGCAAATTGCGAGGATGCTTTTCGCAACTGGTTGCGCAGCGAGGTGAATGTGACGGTAGCTTCGGCCATATTGGTGTTGAAATTTTGTGGGTGCTAAATTACGCTTTTTTTTGAAAATATTGCTACCTTTGCATAAACACAAATTCTTTACCGACAAATCTTATGGCTCAACGCCTTCCGCAATTTGATGTAATTAAAGGTATTGCCATTTTCATGGTTGTGATGGGTCACGTGCTTACAATGTGCATCCGCGACATTGATCAAGCGCTGTGCTTCAAGCTGATAGGCCAGACCCATATGCCTCTATTTTTCTTCATAGCCGGTTTTTTCACTTATCGAGCCACCAGCGATGGCACCCCATTTGCTCTGCCACGCCTGTCACAGCGTTTTTTACAGCTCATAATTCCGATGGTGGTTGTCGGCACTTTATGGTTCTTGTATTTCCCGCACAGCGGCCTGCAATCACCACTTTCCGACAACTTACAGATAGCATTATCCGATGAATATAAGCAGGGATATTGGTTCCCCCTGGTGCTGTTCGAGATAACAGTGATTTATACCATTTTGGCTCCTGTGATACGGTGTGGACGCACATTTGCTGGAGAAGCCGTCATCTGCCTGATAATAAGCGCCATTGTGGCTGTGATAACATTCTCACTCTTATCTATTGATGCCCGCAATTATAGCAGCATGGGGTTGAGTGCCACCTTCCTCCCGGTTTATCTTGCCGGGGTTTTGGCTGGCAAGCACCGCAATGGATTTCAACGGCTCCACTCAGCGCAATGGGCCACAACAGCAGCAATACTCCTTGGAGGATACATGGTGTACATACGCATGTATTATTGGGAATTTGAATTTATGGCATCCCCTTATTGGACTATGGCAGTAACAGTGATTTGGCATTTATGCTTAGCTATAGTAGCTTTTGCAGTCATCACTCCGTGGACCGACCGAGCCTCACAATCCAATACCATGATATCTACTTGGAGCCTACTCGGACGTGAAAGCCTCGGCATATATTTGCTCCATTATTTTCTGCTTTTCCCGATGCCATTTATGCAAGAACCTCTTCGTGCCATGGGTCTCGGATTTGTGCCTACGTTCACTGTAGCGGCAGTAGTTGCCACAGTTATCATAGCAATCACACTTGCTGTAATTCGTATTGTAAAAATATCCAACCCATTGGCCACAATTCTTATCGGGGCGAAGTCAAAGTAATAATCACCGTATACTGC
>CAMWOD010000181.1 GCA_947175715.1 uncultured Porphyromonadaceae bacterium | reverse complement strand
ATATATATAAGCAATCCAATCTATAAAATAAGTAAATCAATCAATAACTAAACATAATAAACTATGACTATCAACAGAATGCTAAAATTCGCGCTTCCCGCGATGCTTCTTGCGGTAAACGCTCAGGCTTATGCCGCTGATGGTGACGCTACTGATCCCGCCGTTGTGACTTTGGCCAATGGCAACAGTATCTCATGGTCGGCATTTACTGGTGCCATCAGCGATCACTCTACTATCAAGAGCGATCCTACTAAGGAGCTGTCTCCCACAAGTGATGCTATTAGAAACCTAAACTCGGCTAACACAGCGCTCACCAACGCCAACACAGCGCTCACCGACGCTCAGGATAAGCAAAAAGCCGCACAAGATAAGGCTGATGCTACTCCCGCTCCTACTGATGAGGCAGTAGCCAAGGCTAATTCAGACCTTGAGGCAGCTAAAACTACTCAGACCGAGAAGAGCGAGGCATTGGAGACAGCCAAGGCATCGTTGACTACTGCTCAGAACGCATATATTAAGGGATTCCAGGATCAGCTTGACAACGCCAACGACTCTCTCACCTCAAAGAATGCTACCCTCCAGGACCTCAAGGAGCAGCAGACACGTCTGGAAAGCCAGATAGCTGCTCAAGAGAGCTACCTCAAGCAAGCTCAGGCCACTCTGAAGTCTCTTCAGAATAGTTCTACTTTGGCAAAGCAGGATTCAACCTCGACCAAAGCATACGATTGGTTGCTCACACTCACGTCAACTGCCAACAGTTTCAATAGCGCCTTCAAAACTTCAAAAATTGAAGAGGGTCCTCAAATATGGTACATTATCGCAGAATCACGAGCTGGTAGCGCCTTATATTTAAGCCTTACAGCGACAGCACCAACATGGCTGCCAGAAGACGATGTGGATGACCCAACATGGAAGGCTATTACAGGTGATGGCTTCTATGATGCGTTTGTTGATAAAAAAGGGGAATATGCAACCACTACATTCGATAATATAGAAGTCTATATGGGTTCCGAGTACAACAAGATTACCGGATCTGAGACTTACCAAATTAATGATCCTGCAAGTACTATGCAAAATAAGTCAATCCCTGCTGTGTTATTGTCTAAATTGCAAGGCCTCGCAAGTGATAATAGGTTCCAACATACGGTAACTATTACTACCGATAAGTATAAGGATCCTACAGCTGCAGCGCAAACACTTAAGGATATTGAGGATACCAAAGACGAAATTGCAGGTTACCAAAAAACTATCACTGAGTTAACCCGTCAGCTGAAAGGCTATCACCCCACTTCTACCGATTGGGTAGCAGGTTCTACTGAAATCACAGGTGTTGAGGAGAAAATAGCTACCGTCAATGCAGCGCTCAACACTCTCAATGGTAGCGCCGAAACCGAGGGCTCTATCAAATACTTTCAGGCAGCTGTCGAGACCGCAAAAACTGCCGTAGAGAATGATACCGCTACAAGCGACGCCATCACTGCTGCTAAAGCTGCGATAAGCACTGCACAGACTGCTTACGACGACGCTGTGCAAGGCGTAACCGACGCTCAAGACGCAGTTGACGCTCTTGCTGCACAGCAAACCGCTTACGAGACAGCACAGTCTGAGCTTACTGCTGCCAACGAGGCTGTAGAAGCAGCTCAGAAAACCGCAGACTCTGCCAAGGATGATTACGACCACTACCTGGCAGTGGCTCAAGAGGCATCGGACGATGCAGCTTACACCAAATACTACAAAAGTGTAACCCTTACCGGCAATCTTACTGCTGCCGCTACGGGTGTTGACTATGATGGTACAATCCACGGCGGAGATAACTTCATCACCGTTACTTCGGGTAACCTTTTCAACACTTTCTCGGGTACTCTTATTAACACTGCCATCAACGGAAACTTCGCTTCTTCATCATCGAAGGCTACATTTGAGAACGTAGCTCGCTGGAACAAGACAAGCGGTAAATACTACAATACTGATGGCGTCGGCACAGATTATACCGGCTCAAATGCGTTTGGTAAATTCGGCTACGCTCTCCGCGATAACGCTAACTTCGGTGTAAATTTCCAGACTGGCGAAATCGTAGCACAGAAGAAAGATCTGCTGGTATACGATATCACTGTAAACGACTTCAACGGCGATCCTATTAACACTCAATACTACGTTCAAAAAAACGGTGATGGTCTTATCGCTGCCAACAAAGCAGCTGTGGCTATCCCCACCAACCGTTTTGCAAAATCGCAGGATGAGTTTGACTTCCCCAACGTGTACTATGGTGCTAACAACTATTGCTCAAATGTAGTGATAGCTGATAAGGTAGACTTCTACTGCCCCGTAGATCTTACAACTGACAATGTAAACCTGAATCGTACTTTCACACAGGGTTACAACACCGTATGTCTCCCCTTCGCTTTGAACTACAATTATGCTGCAAATGATGATGCTATCACCGCTCTCTGCACATACGAGAAGGCTGAGCCCTCTAAGTTTTGGTTTACCAAGGTAGCAGGTACAATCCCCGCAAACACTCCAGTGCTTGTAGTTGCTTCAAAAGAAACTACTCTTGATATGACCAACCTTGCAAGCCCCATCACTATCCGCCAGACCGACAAGACTCAGATGGCGATGGGTGTTAAGAATTCAGAGGATAACAGCACCAGCTATGGTACATTTAAGAAGGTTAACGCCGGCGAGTTTATGGGCCAGTCAAAAATTCCTAACATCTATGGTATAAATAGCAAGGGTAATTTCCAGCGTGCTGGAGAGCAAGCCAACTTCCCCTCGTTCCGTATGGTTATCGCCACCGCTACCAACTACTCACCCAGCAGCTCGCCCATGCGTGCTCCCGCTGATGGCGACGACGAGCGTGGCATCGGTATCCTTGACGAGAATGGCAATGACATCACCGACAAGATTAACACCGGAATTGACTATGTAGGTGCCGACAATGGCTATGCAACCTCACTTGAGGTAATCCCCGGCCAGGGCATGATCACTATCAACTCTGAGGCCGACTACGGCGATGTAGCTATCTACTCAGTCGACGGTAAGGTTGCCGCTATCGCCAACGTAATGGCTGGCACTACCACCGTTAACCTGCAGCACGGTGTTTACATCGTACTCGGCAAGAAGGTGATGGTAAAATAATATCCATCGATACTAACTAACTCCACCAAATATCCAAGAGGATGCCGATGGTGACATCCTCTTGGTATTTAACCAATCGAAGATATAAGGAGAACTGCTCGTTAAAACTTTTTGACAATTTGTTTTGTTATTGATAAAAATATCGTAACTTTGCCAACACTATTTTAGGGAGTAAACCCAACTATTTTCGATAATAAACGGTAAAACAAAAATATATTATGAAAGTCGAATACGTAAAGCCCGAGCTTGAGGAAATCAAGTTGGTACTCGAAGGTTCATTCCTCGATGGAGCAACCGGAAGTTCAACTGACCCCAGCCATCCCGATGTGTCTATCGATCCAGGTGATAACGAAGGTGACGATTGGAACTAATAGGACTCATCCAAAAAATAAAATAACGCTCACTAAACTTAGACAGCTTTTTTTATATCAACCAAGTTGACCGATGGAGACAGTGGCCGAAAT
>CAMWOD010000180.1 GCA_947175715.1 uncultured Porphyromonadaceae bacterium | reverse complement strand
ACACCTCGGTCCTGGAGCACTTCACCATATATATAAATGGAGTCGGGCATTAACAGCGAAAGACCCTTGACTGCCTCGCGGCCTGTTGCCACATCCCAAAAGTTGTTGCGCTCAGCTTTGGGGTCAACTGGGTCGGAGTGAACGCCAATATGCTTGGCGGTGTCGTAGCGGAAGCCACGGGCGCCGAGATTAATCAGGTCGTTGACATACTGTAAGTAGTAATATTGGAAGTCGGGGTTTTCGGTGTTGACATCGGGCAGACCTCCCATCTCGCCGGTTGTACACTGCATACGGTCGCTATAGTCGGTGATAGGGGTGAAACCGTTGGCGTGGTAAAGGTTTTCATGCCCTCCCACGGCATTGTCGAGCCCGGGTAATACTGCTGTGTGGTCGATGGCAGTGTGATTGGGGAGTACATCGACTATCACTTTCACACCATATTTATATGCACTATCGCACATGGCCTTGAATTGGTCGCGGTCGCCCAGCATATAGTTGCCTATCTTCCAATCGGTGGGCTGGTAGTAATAATACCACTTGCCAGTGACTGAGTCGCCTGGTTCGCTATAGAGTGCCATTCCACCACCTTCACCAACATAGCAGGTATTGGCAGGTGAAGTCTGAACGTAAGCGTAGCCGGCATCGGCGATGTCTTTCATGTTGTTGGCGATAGTATCGAACGACCAGGACCATGCGTGGAGTATTACGTCGTTGTCGGTAGTGCCAACATGTTTTTGTTTGGCCTGAGATCCAGCACCTAATAGTAAGGTGGCTGCGGCCAGAAGTGCTAATTGTTTCATTAAGGTAAGTATGAATTGGTTATGATATATTGTAAACGTTTAAAGCGGTGAGAGGGTTGAAGTGTGGTCGATTTTCCTAATCAATGAAATACGATTGGGGTAGTTGACGGCAGTTGTAGTGCGATGCCATTACCTCGCCATAAGCCCCTGCCGAGCGTATTGCCAATAGGTCGCCTCGGTGGGTGAGGGGTAGGGTGATGTCGCGGGCGAATGTGTCGGAGGATTCGCATATGGGACCTACTACATCATATTTTTCACGGATTGATTCTTCATTGGCCGAGATATTGTCGATATGGTGATGTGCGCCATAAAGAGCCGGACGTATCAAGTCGGTCATGCCGGAATCAACTATTATGAATTTTCGGTGCAATCCTTGTTTAACATAAGTAACTTGAGTGATTAGCGATCCGCATTGCGCCACAAGCGAACGGCCCAACTCGAAGTGTAGTGTCTGGTGGGGACGTAGTTGAAGGTGCTTTTGGAAAACGCTGAAATATGCGCCGAAGTCAGGTATTGGATTCTCATGAGGATGTATGTAATCTATGCCAAGCCCTCCACCAACGTCGATCATCGACAGGCGAACCCCCAGGGAGTCAAGGTGGTGCTGTATCTCATTGATAGTGTGGCATAGAGCCACATACGGCTGCATATCGAGAAGCTGCGAGCCTATGTGGAAGTGCAAACCAAGTAACTCAATGCCATCGGCCCACTCCAAAGCCTTTTCAATAGCTCGGTCGAGCGTGGCCAAAGGTATGCCAAATTTGTTTTCGGCTGTACCTGTAGTGATGTATTTATGGGTGTGAGCGTCGATATTGGGGTTGATGCGCAAGGCTATCGGGGCCTTAACACCCATCGAGGTAGCGAGCTGATGAATAATCTCGAGCTCTTCGAGCGACTCTACATTAAGGCACCCTATACCAGCGTTCAATGCCAATTGTATCTCTCTGTCGGTCTTGCCAACTCCGGCCAGCATTATGTCGGCGGGATTGAAGCCCGCGTTGATGGCGGCTTCGACTTCGCCCCCGCTTACGCAATCGGCTCCTATCTTGCCAGTGCCAACAATCTCGTTGAGTATCTTGCGATTGTTGTTGGCCTTTATGGCATAGTGTACACGGTAGCGAGGGTCGGGGATGGCGCTAAGCATAGCCTCAAGGGTAGAGCGTAGCACCCCGAGGTTGTACTCGTAATATGGTGTAGGTATGGGTGTTGTTTTCATTTTGGGAAGAGTGTGTCGCTCAAAGCCTGAAGAGCCCTCACTTTATCTGACTTATGCACAAGGAAAGATATGTTGTAATTCGAACCGCCGTAGCTGATCATGCGCACAGGTATTTCGCGGAGTGCATTCATGGCCATTGTTTCGAGGCCTGTATTGCTCCACTCCAGGTCGCCAACAACGCATATTATCACCATATCCTCGTCGATGGTTACCGATCCCAGTTTGCGCAGCTCATCCACTATTGGCTCAAGATTGCGCCCTGAGTCGATAGTCACGGATACTCCCACCTCCGATGTCACCACCATGTCGATGGGTGTGCGGTAGCTCTCAAATATTTCGAACACTTTGCGCATAAACCCGTAGGCAAGCAGCATTCTACTTGATTTTATTTTGATAGCTGTGATGTTGTCCTTGGCCGCAACTGCTTTTATGGTGCGGTCGCCCGGTGTGTGATGTATTAGGGTACCTGGAGCGTCGGGCATCATGGTGTTGAGCAGACGCACAGGTATATTATGATATTTGGCAGGGAGCACGCATGTGGGATGCAATATTTTGGCGCCAAAGTAGGCGAGTTCGGCAGCTTCTTCGAAGTGCAACTCTCTTACGGGCTCTGTTCCCTCGACGTAACGGGGGTCGTTGTTATGCATACCGTCGATATCGGTCCATATCTGTATCTCATCGGCACGTATTGCCGCACCGATCAGCGAGGCGGTGTAGTCGCTACCTCCGCGCTGCAGATTGTCGACATCACCGTAAGCGTTACGGCATATATACCCCTCGGTTAGATAAATGTCAGCGTCGGGATTTACTTGCAACAGCTTAGTGAGATTTTTCTGGATGTAAGCAGAGTCGGGCTCGCCGGTTTTGTCAGTGCGCATGTAATCGAGTGCCGGGAGTACCACCGATTTTACCCCTTGTTGGCGCAGGTAGCAGTCCATCATAGCGGTAGACATCAGTTCGCCACGTGCCAGTATCTCTTTTTCTTCGTAGAGTGTGAATGAGTCAGTGGCGAAGTTGTGTATGATGTTGAGATGCTCCATCACCCGTTCGCAAGCCTCATCGTGTAGCTGTGGGTCGTCGATAAGGTTGTCAATAGTATTCATATACTTGGCCGTGAGCTGACTCAGCACTTCCTTGGCCGCTGACTTATTGCCTCGATAGAGATACTCTGTAATTTCAACCAGGGTGTTGGTTACTCCGGCCATGGCCGACAGTACTACAATGTTGCGGCCGCGGCTCATCACAAGTTCCGCTACATGCTTGATATTTTCGGCGCTTCCTACCGAAGTGCCACCAAATTTCAATACGTTCATCTCTATACGTTAACTTGATGCAAGAAGCTCTTTACCTTCACAACGCAATACACGCCCTGGGAATTGGTCGACCATACCCAAGTTGTGAGTGGCCATAATCACAGTTGTGCCTTGTTCGGCTATCGTGTGGAGGTGACTCACTATCTGTTCGCTGGTTTCAGGGTCAAGGTTGCCGGTTGGTTCGTCAGCAAGTATTAGTTGTGGCTTGTTGAGTAGTGCACGTGCTATCACAATGCGCTGCTGTTCACCTCCCGAGAGCTCGTAGGGCATCTTATACGACTTGGTGAGCATGCC
>CAMWOD010000179.1 GCA_947175715.1 uncultured Porphyromonadaceae bacterium | reverse complement strand
CCCCACCAACCGCGAGAACGCCATACGCTACGGCAGCAGCCTGCGCGTAAAGGATGGCGAGATGGCCATCTTCGTATATAAACAGAAGGATGGCCTGATCCAGGATGTCATCATCGGCCCCCACGACGATACGATCAAGACCGCCAACTTCCCCGTGCTGGCAAGCATCGTGGGGAAAGCCTTCGGTGGTGGCACCCCGTTCCAGGCCGAAATTTATTTCATCAACCTGGCCGGTGTCATCCAGCTGCAATTCCGCTTGCCTTACTTCGACGTGCAAGACCCCCGCTTCCCCGACCTCCCCGTACCCATCACCGTGGGTGGCACAATGTCGTTCAAGATAGGCGACTACCGCGAGTTTATACGCCTGCACCGCCTTATCAACTTCTCACTCGACGACTTTAAAGCTCAAATAAAGGCTACACTACAGCGACGCATCAAGGGTCTGCTCACCAACGTATTGTATCAGCTCAACTGCCCATTGGTGCAGGTAGAGCGCAATATCGACAGCATCAGCGACGTGCTACATGAACGCCTTGTGCAGGACATTGCCGAATTTGGCGTACAGCTCACACGCCTCGACATCGACCTCATCGAGCCCGACAAGGAGAGCGAGGCTTGGCTCAAGCTCCAGCAGGTGACGGGAGAATATGCCGTGCGCTCAACCGCCATGAACCAGGATAACGCACTGCGCACTGCTCAGGCTCAAAACGATATCAATATCCGCAACATGGACGAAATGCAGACGCTCAACACCGAGAATCTGCGAGATACCATGCGCGTCAACCGTGAGGAGAGCCAGTATGCTCAGCACCTCACATCGCAAGAGGCTCACATGGGGGCATACGCCACCACCCTCCAGTCCGATGTGCTCAAAACGGCAGCCAGTTCGCTCGGCTCAATGGGTGCCGTGGGGGGTAACGGCGGCTTCAACCCGGCGTCGATGATGACCGGTATGGCCGTAGGTGGTGCCATGGGGCAGCAGATGGCCAACATGACCAATACTTTGGGCCAGCAATTCACCAATCCCACAGCAACAATGCCACCAATGCCCGGCCAGCAGCCACAAATGCCGCAAGTGGAGTATATGGTTTCGATCAACTCGCAAGCCAGCGGCCCATACAATATGCTGCAGTTGCAACAGTTGGTGCAGATGGGGCAGCTCACTCCTCAGACCTATGTTTGGCGACAAGGACTTCCCAACTGGGTGCTCGCCGCTCAGGCTGCCGAGCTCGCACCGCTGTTCACGAGTGGTACTCCACATGGTATGCCACCCGTGCCAGGCTCAGTACCTGGTATGCCTCCAGTGCCACCACAACAATAATATCGTAAGTAACACCGACCACATATTTTCCCTGATATGAACAACAATTTTGACTCCATCGACCGACTGATGGAACTGGGCTTCAGCATGGCTATTGCCCAGCAGATGATGCAAACCATGAACACCTGCATGGCCAATACCACCATACCACATGTGCAGGTCGCTACTCCGGCCATGCCGGCTCCCGAGAAAAAGGAATACTACGCAGTGATCAACGATGCGGTTTCGGGTCCATACAGCGATGACGAACTCCTGACACTGGCACGCGCCAACACACTGTGCTCCGACACAATGGTATGGGCACCCGGCATGTCGGGCTGGTGTTTGGCCCGCACCATTCCTCAGGTCAATAAATACATCGTACTCTCAGGCAACACATTATAATATATAGTACCACCATGCGATTAGATCTGTTTAAAACCATCATTATAGTCCTCATCGGCGCATTGCTGGCCTGGGGCTTTTCGGAGATGTGCATCAATCAGAAAGCGCAGATAGCGATGCTTATCACCATGTGGGTGATTTTCATCTACTGCGGTATCACCATGAGCCTTAAAAACGAGCAGTATCCCCGCGCCACCGTCAACGCACGCATAGTGTCGGCCCTGACGCTCGGCATCCTCATCGTGCTCAACGGCGTGTACTGCTTCGTAGGCTCTTTCTCGCTCGCTGTTTACATCATCCCCAACGCCATAATCCTCCTGCTCAGCGCCCTCATCTACCGCAACATCATCACCTCCAAGGTGTGACGTGGGGGGACAGATACTCAAGCATAGCAAAGCCGACCCGATATTATCGGGTCGGCTTTCTTATATCTTAAATGCGCCGTTATAACAAGCCTTAGCGGAGGCGGATTGTCTGGCCGATCTTAAGCTTGGAATTGGTGTTAAGCCCGTTGAGCTTGCATATCTGACGAACCGATACACCGTTGCGGGTGGCAATGCGGCTGAGCGAGTCACCCTTCTTCACCTTGTACGACTTAGCACCTTTGCTCTTGGCAGTGCCGTTGTTCTTCTGATTCTTGGCCTGCTCCTGCATGAAGCGCTGCTGGTGCTCCTGATTGGCCTTGGGGTCGAAGTTGCGGGCCTCGGTGTATGTGTTTTTGTTGAACACATATTCGTCGGTGTGTACTGTCTGGTTGGCGAAGTCGAATATCGCCGAGGGGTTGATTGCGTAACCCATGAAGCGGGTCTCGAAGTGGAGGTGAGATCCGAATGAGCGGCCGGTGTTGCCCGCCAATGCTATGGGCTGGCCGGCTTTGACGGTTTCGTCGGGCTTAACGAGGAATTTTGACAGGTGACCGTAGATGGTTTCGAGTTCGTTGGGGTGGCGGAGCACCAGGTAGTAGCCGTATCCCTTGCGCTCGTACTTGGCCAGGCGCACCTTGCCGTCGAATGCGGCATAGATTGTATCGCCGGTGGCAGCCTTAAGGTCGACTCCCTTGTGCATGCGCTTGAAGCGGGGGCGGTAGCCGTAGGGCGATGTCACGTAGCCGGGGCAGGGCATAGCGTATTTGCTCACGTTGATGCCGCGGCTCTGGGGCACTTCCATATTCTTGTAGGGGTTTACGCTTTGCGATTCCCAACCCTCGGTGAAGATATCGATTTCGGGTTCTTCCTCTTCGGTGAATAGATGCTCGAGGTACTGGCTGGTGCCGTCGGTGGTAATGCGGTTGCCAATGTTGACTTGGCCCGCTATAAGGTCGTTGTGTTGTTGATTGTGTTCGGAGGGTAATTTAAATCCTTGTGCAAGCATAGTGCCTGATGCGAGAGTCATCAGCGACAATACGGTTGCTTTTATTTTATTAATGAGCATTAGAGTTATAAGGTGATTGAGAGGTTTAGGTTGTGGAGATTAAGAGTTGATTGGTCAGGTTGCTTAGTCGGTAATTTCATCCGTCCCGTACACCGAGTCAAGGCTGGCATAGGTGTAGTCGAAGATTTCGCCGTGGCGGAAGAAGCGTTGCAGCTCGATCTGGGCGTTGTCGGGGGTGTCGGAGGCATGCACTATATTCTGCTGGCCGCTCATCGAGAAGTCGCCGCGGATAGTGCCGGGAGCGGCTTTGCGTCCGTTGGTGACACCAGTCATCAGGCGCACCACTTCTACAGCGTCAACGCCGGCGAGACACATCACTATGACTGGGGTGGCCATCATCGACTTTACCAGCGATGGGAAGAATGGCTTGTCGACCAGATGTGCATAATGCTCGCGGAGTATCTGCTCGTCGAGCTGCATCATTTTCATTCCGGCGATTATGAGGCCTTTTTCCTCGAAACGATTGATGATTTTGCCGCAGAGTCTACGGT
>CAMWOD010000178.1 GCA_947175715.1 uncultured Porphyromonadaceae bacterium | reverse complement strand
GGTCATTGACTCTTACAAGCTCTGGTCAATATCTTCTTTCTGTAATATATCAATCAGGCGACCTGGAGATTGATGGACCTTTCTCTGGAGGTTATGCACAGTACAACAAAACTGTAACAATTGCGGGAAATACGATGTCTATAACTACTGGAAATAGTACCGTGATGCTGTTTAATAAAAGATAAAATTAAATTTTCATGAGAGGTATAGTTGTGAAAAGGCTATGCCTCTCATTTTTCAATAACAATAGCTAATTATGAAAAAAGTAATTTTCTATCTACTGATAAGCATCTTTTCGATTACTTTGGTAAGTTGTGGCTCAGACAAAGATGAACCTACGCCCGGCAATACTGTGGTAGGGGTATGGAGGCAAGATTTCGGTGATGGTTATCAGCTTCTCACACTTGAAAAAGGAGGAAGATATTCTCTCGTAGAATTTGATTTTGTGAGTGGCAACTGGTCGGAACACGGCACATACTCTGTTAAGGATAATATTATGACTCGAATATTATCTGATGGGGATGTTGAAGTTTACACTATACTTACACTTACTCAAAATAAAATGATAACTCGATATGAGGGTTCCTACGTTGGACAATATCCTAATCAATATGACGAAGAAGTGGAGGACTGGACAAGGGTAGAATAATTTCTACTTGTACCATATTCGATTTCTATAGTAATTTGCATTCCGAAAATAAGTCTCTGAGTGTGACTAAGAAATAAGATTAGCGTTACGCCAACAATTAACCCCGAGAGCTCTGACTTTTGGGGTTAATTTTCAATATTTGCAATATCTTTGCTATAGTGTGGGAGGGTAAATCCTTTTGTGGGTGATGACCGTTGGGGATTATGTTTTTGGGGATGTTTCGCCGTGTGAAGGAAAATAGCTATCTTCGCGGTAATAATCGAGAAGTTATGGTACAGATTTCCAATCGAGTCAACTCGCTGGCGCAATCGGCCACTTTGGCTATGTCGCAAAAGAGCGCTGAGCTCAAGGCGCAAGGGGTTGACGTAATCAATATGTCGGTGGGAGAGCCCGATTTTCCCACCCCGCAATTTATCAAGGATGCCGCCAAGCGAGCTATCGATGAAGATTATACCCGATACACGCCGGTGGCGGGATATATGTCGCTGCGCCAGGCCGTGGCCCGCAAGCTCAAGGATGAGAATGGTCTCGACTACGCTCCTGAGCAGATTGTGGTGTCGGGTGGAGCTAAGCAGGCGTTGAGCAACGTTGTGCTGTCGGTGGTCAATTCCGGCGACGAGGTGATAATACCAACGCCGGCTTGGGTGAGCTACATTGAGATGGTGAAGCTCGCTGAGGGCGTAACCGTAGAGGTGCCCGCCTCAATCGAGCAGGAGTTTAAGATAACCCCGCAGCAGCTCGAAAATGCGCTTTCGCCCAACACAAGGCTCATAATACTGTGCTCGCCGAGCAATCCCACGGGAGCCGTGTACACTCGTGACGAGCTGCAGGCGCTGGTGGATGTGCTGGCAAAATACCCCGATGTAGTTGTATTGGCCGATGAAATCTATGAGCATATCAATTTTACCGGATCGTTTACCTCGCTGGCGTCATTTCCTGAGATAGCCGACCGCACAGTGGTGATCAACGGTGTGTCAAAGGCTTATGCTATGACGGGATGGCGCATAGGCTACCTGGCAGCGCCTCTGCCCATAGCCAAGGCTACTACCAAGCTGCAGGGGCAGATGACGTCAAATGCCTCGTCAATAGCCCAGAAGGCTGCTGAGGCAGCGTATACAGGTCCGCAGGATTGCGTCAAGGAGATGTGCGATGCCTTTGAGCGCCGCCGCGACTTGATAGTGGAGCTTGCGGCCAACATCCCCGGATGGAAGGTGAACCGGCCCGACGGTGCTTTCTATCTGCTGCCCGACGTAAGCCAGCTTATGGGGCGCCAGGCTCCCGACGGCACACGCATAGCCACCTCGGGCGACTATGCCATGTATCTACTACGTGAGGCCCATGTGGCCACGGTCGACGGGGGTGCATTTAGCGCACCGGGATACATAAGGCTCAGCTATGCCACATCCGACGACAATATACGCGAAGCCCTGCGGCGCATAGCTGAGGCGACCGCCAAACTCGTTTAACCTACAAAAAGATAACACATACTACACAATATGAATTTCATAGACGAACTCACCTGGCGCGGCATGATACACACAGTGATGCCGGGCACCGAAGAGCAACTGAAGAAAGAGATGACGACGGCCTATCTGGGTATTGACCCCACAGCCGACTCGCTACACATAGGGCACCTGGTGGGAGTGATGATACTCAAGCACTTCCAGCGTGCCGGACACCGCCCCATAGCACTCGTGGGTGGTGCCACCGGCATGATAGGCGACCCATCGATGAAAAGCCAGGAGCGCAAGCTGCTCGATGAGGAGACTCTGCGCCACAATCAGGAGGCTATCAAAAAGCAGCTGTCGAAGTTTCTTGACTTTGACTCCGACGCTCCTAATGCTGCCGTTATGGTCAACAACTACGACTGGATGTCGAAATTCTCATTCCTCGACTTCATCCGCGACGTTGGCAAGCTCATTACTGTAAACTATATGATGGCCAAGGACTCGGTGAAAAAGCGCCTCTCGGGCGAGGATCGCGAGGGTATGTCGTTCACCGAATTTTCTTACCAGCTCGTGCAGGGCTACGACTTCCTGCACCTTTATAAGGAGTACGGTTGCCGATTGCAGCTCGGAGGTTCCGACCAGTGGGGCAACATCACCACCGGCACAGAGCTGATACGCCGCACCCTGGGCGGCGAGGCCTACGCTTTGACATGTCCGCTTATCACCAAGGCCGATGGCGGCAAATTTGGCAAGACCGAAAGCGGTAACGTGTGGCTCGATCCCCGCTATACCTCACCGTACAAATTCTACCAGTTCTGGCTCAACACCACCGATGCCGATGCTGAGAAGTATATAAAGATATTCACAGAGTTGACCAAGGAAGAGGTCGACGAGCTCGTAGAGCAGCAGAAGGCCGATCCGGGGCAACGCCCACTTCAGAAGCGTCTGGCCAAGGAGATCACAACTATGGTGCACTCGGCAGCCGACTATGAAGCTGCGGTCGAAGCCTCGCAGATACTTTTCAGCAATCATGCACACGAGGCTCTGCGCCGTATCGATGAGCAGACACTACTCGATGTAATGGCTGGCGTGCCCCAGTTTGAGGTTTCGCTGCAGGATATTAAAGATGGCATCAAGCTTGCCGACTTACTCACTGAGAAGGCGCAGGTATTCCCCTCAAAGGGTGAGGCCCGCAAGATGGCCCAGCAAGGTGGATTTTCTATCAATAAAGAGAAGGTGACCGACATCTATGCGCCTGCTACCACCGACATGCTGCTTCAAGGTAAATACATACTTGCTCAGCGTGGCAAGAAGAACTATTACCTGCTTATCGCCAAGTAATCTTGGTTGTAATCAGCGGTATATCAGTATAGTGGATAAATCTTTGCCACGGTTTAATAAAAATTTGCGGGAAATATTTGCACACATCGCAAATCGCGCGTAAATTTGCAACGCTTTTAGGCCCATTGAGGCTTGGAGCAAAGGATTGTCTTATGGTGTAATGGTAGCACTGCAGTTTTTGGTTCTGCCTGTCTTG
>CAMWOD010000177.1 GCA_947175715.1 uncultured Porphyromonadaceae bacterium | reverse complement strand
ATATTTGCACCGCAAAATCGCATACCCGCATGCCTGTAGGGGTGGCGGAAAGATGACAATATGCTGGCTTTGAACTTGTTGATGACAAGTAAGGGGCGGCTGATAGTTGTTTTTTGCGACATATCGACATATATGGTAATTATATTGATTGAACTATAGGTTTATGATAACATTACACATTTTCGGCATCGACAACAGCGCCCTGCTCGCCGTAGTGGCAGCCCTGACGGGCGCCGGCCTTGTGGCGTTAGCCTTATGGCTTGCCGGCTTGATTTCTCCCCGGTCGTTCAACCCTCAGAAAGGTGAAGCTTACGAATGCGGTATACCCACACGCGGCGCATCAATGACGCGCTTCCATGTGGGTTATTATTTGTTTGCTATCCTGTTCCTGATGTTTGACGTGGAGACTGTGTTCCTCTACCCCTGGGCGGTGAGGATGCGTGAGCTCGGAGCGCAAGGGTTGATTAGTATCGCTGTATTCTTCGGTGTATTAGTGCTGGGCCTCATTTACGCCTGGCGGAAAGGAGCATTGGAATGGAAGTAACCACCAAGAGCATGCCCTATGAGGCGTGGAAGGACAACGAATATATCGAAAGCCTTGTAAAAGAGCTCAACGATCACGGAGCCAACATCATCGTTGGTTCGCTCGACAAACTCATCAACTGGGGCCGAAGCAACTCACTGTGGCCTCTGACCTTCGCCACAAGCTGCTGCGGCATCGAGTTTGTGTCGCTGGGAGCTGCCCGATTCGACATGGCCCGCTTCGGATGGGAAGTAGCCCGTTCGTCGCCACGTCAGGCCGACTTTATGATGGTGGCCGGTACGATTGTCAACCGCATGGTGCCTGTATTCCGCCGCCTATACGACCAGCTTGCCGAGCCTAAATATGTGATAGCCTGTGGCTCATGTGCCATCTCGGGCGGCCCCTTCCGCAAGAGCTATCATGTGGCCAAAGGTATTGAGGATATTGTGCCTGTAGATGTGTTTGTGCCCGGCTGCCCTCCGCGTCCCGAGGCAATGATATACGGCATCATGCAGCTGTCGCGCAAGATTAAAGTGGAGCGCTTCTTTGGTGGCGTTAACCGTCAGGAGAAGCAGCAGGAATTTCTCGCCTCGCACCCCGTGCCGGGCGTTGATGATACCGAGATCAATGAAAAATAAGGCCGGCCAATAAACGCCAAAGAAAAAGTAAGAATATAAACCATATAACCATTATCACCAATGGCCAATATACAGGATAAGATAGCAAATGTGTTTCCCCAAGCCACTTTCGAGCAGGGGGAAACCTTGCTGGTAAATATCCCCGATGCCCAGTGGCATCAGTTAGCGCAGACCCTCCGCGATGACCCGGAGCTGTCGTTCGACTATCTCGTAACGATTGTGGGTATGGACTGGAAAGACAAGTTGGGCTGTGTATACTACCTCATTTCCACCAAACACAACCACATGGTGTCGGTGAAGGTAACCACCGCCAACCGCGAGAAGCCGATGCTCCACTCCATCGCTGATCTATGGGGCATTGCAGGTATATATGAGCGCGAGGTCTACGACTTCTTCGGTATCATATTCATCAACAACCCCGATATGCGTCGTCTGTTCCTCTCGATCGACTGGAAGGGATACCCGCTGCGCAAGGATTATGACGACTCCGACCCCAATCTTAATCCTATAAGCATCGAAAACGAGCGTCAGGACGACAATACCTATACATGGGTGGAAGGTGCCAACGGTAGCGTGCAGAAAAAGACAGTGCCGGTGTTCAAGGAGGACGACTTTGTGATCAACATAGGTCCGCAGCACCCCGCTACCCACGGCGTGCTCCGCTTCCGCACAGCGGTCGACGGCGAGACCATCAAGAAGATCGACGTGTACATGGGTTATATCCACCGTGGTGTGGAGAAGCTTTGTGAGAAGCTCACTTATCCCCAGACACTTCACTTCATGGACCGTCTGGACTACTTCTCAGCCCACAACTATCACCACGGCTTGTGTCTGTGTATCGAAAAGGCCGCCGGAATCGAGGCTACACCCCGCGCCCAGGTGATACGCGTGCTCATGGATGAATTGAGCCGTATCGCCTCACACTGCCTGTTCATCGGTACTTACTGCATGGACCTCGGCGCCACCACAATGCTTTTCTACACACTGCGCGTGCGTGAGCAGATACTCGACATCATGGAGCGTACATGCGGAGCCCGCATGACATTCAACTACGACTGCATCGGTGGTGTGATGCAAGATCTCGACCCCAACTTCGTGAGCGATGTAAAAGAGCTGTTGGCCGTGCTCCCCAAGAATATCAAGGAGTATAACAAGATATTTACAGGCAACGTCATAGCCAAGAACCGCCTTGAGCAGGTGGGCGTGCTCACCCGCGAGGATGCCATCTCATGGGCCGTAACCGGACCTTCGGGCCGTGGCTCTGGCTGGGCTTGCGACGTGCGTAAGACACACCCCTACAGCATATACTCACAGCTCGACTTCGAGCAGGTGGTACGCACCGAGGGCGACTCGATGGCGCGCTTCAAGGTGCGCATGGAGGAGATGGAGCAGTCGGCACACATCATCGAGCAGCTGATCGACAATATCCCCGAAGGCGACATCTGCGCCAAGGTGCCCAAGGTGCTCAAGCTCCCCCAGGGTCACTGGTTCCAGCTTGTGGAGGGATGCCGCGGAGCTTTCGGTATCTACATCGAGAGCGACGGCACTACATCGCCCTACCGCCTGAAGATTGTGCCCCCCTGCCTCCCATTGGCAGCTGTGGTTGACCACATCACCCGCGGCGGCAAGATTGCCGACCTTATCACCATCGGAGGCTCGCTCGACTACATCGTGCCCGACATGGACCGTTAACCAATCACGAATCATCACATACAATAATGATAACCAATAAGATTTTCGATTTTACTTCGGTAGGCGACTGGATTCATCAGGCATTGGTGTCGTTCATGCCCGACTGGCTTGCCATCACCACCGAGTGTGTGCTTGTGGGCGTAGTGCTGCTGCTGGCTTATGCGCTGTTGGCACTATTCTACATCTATTTTGAGCGCAAGGTGTGCGCAGCTTTCCAGTGCCGTCTGGGTCCCAACCGTGTGGGTCCGTTGGGCTTGCTGCAGAGCTTCGCCGACATGTTCAAGATCCTTATCAAGGAGCTTATCGTGCTGAATAATATCGACAAATTCCTCTTTGCGCTGGCGCCCTACTTGGTGATTATCGCTTCGATGCTGGCATTCGCTTGTCTACCGTGGGGTAAGGGTATGCAGATTCTTGATTTCAACATCGGTATCTTCTTCCTCGTGGCTGTATCGTCGATCGGTGTGCTCGGTATTCTGTTGGCCGGATGGTCGTCCAACAACAAGTACACCTTGATTGGCGCTCTCCGCTCAGGCGCTCAGATGGTGAGCTATGAGCTTTCAATAGGTCTGTCGGTGCTCACTATGGTATGCCTTGCAGGCACAATGAGCATCACTGGCATAGTAGAGGCTCAGGACAATCTGTGGTTTATCTTCTCGGGACACATCCCCGCGCTTATAGCTTTCATTATCTATATGATCGCAGGTACAGCCGAGACCAACCGCGGCCCGTTTGACCTTCCCGAGGCCGAGAGCGAGCTTACCGCCGGTTATCACACTGAGTACTCGGGTATCCACTTCGGATTCTTCTATCTGGCCGAGTATCTCAACCTCTTTATCGTCTCGGGCGTTGCGGCAC
>CAMWOD010000176.1 GCA_947175715.1 uncultured Porphyromonadaceae bacterium | reverse complement strand
ATAATCCCATAGTTAATAGATGTTAAACCAACATGCGGCGATTAAACCTTGCCGCTCCTCATACGTCATATAGACAAACAGCACAAGATACAAGCATAAAGACTATCTTTTACGTATTATACACAACGCCCCAGCTCGTGATGAGTCAGGGGCGTTGGTTTTATTGTGGGCTTAAGTGCGGACTATATCTGATATTATTTGAAATCAGAGGGATAGAACAAGTCGGTATAGCGCTTGCCTTGATATGTGTAACGGATGCCAAACTTCACGTTAAGCTGATTCAACATCGTCAAGAGGTCTTTAAACTCTTTAGCACCACCTTCCTCAAGCATCCCCTCAATCATATTTGCCTTGATTTCGGAACGCGGCATTTCTCCTGCCTCACAAAGATCGGTTAGGGTTTTATCGATATTTACATACAATCCGTGTGTGGTCTTGTCGTAAGTTACACCCTGTATACCAGGTGTACCGGTAAGCATCTGATTCATCTGTGAGGCCACCTGGGTCATCATATTGTCAACATCGGCCTGGGATTGGGCTTGTGATGTAAAAGCCGATACAAGGGCCATAGCTACTGCTACAAATAATGCTTTGAGTTTCATAATAAATTGGTTTACGTGTTATTAAATTGCTTGCGGCAAAGATAAATAATATAGTCGGATCCACAAACAACAGGAGGGTGTATTTCGGAGACCATCACACATCCTCGCAATCGAGCGAGTCGGGCAGCATCCTCAATACCCCTCCTGGAGTAAGAAATAATGTATTTCTTATTATTTCAGGCTATTTACCATATTCTGCAGATTTACATCGTCGGGAGCTACTTCAAGAGCCTTGTTGTAAGCACCGAGAGCCTTGTCGTTCTCCTTGATGGCACGGTAGTAGTCGCCGATGTAGCTGTTGCAACGCTTGTAGGTTGAAGCACGACGCGACTTGTTGTCAGGATCCTGGTCAATCAGGGTTACTGTAGCCTCAAAAGCTGCGGTAGACTCGGGTGTGCCCTTGAGATCCTTGAGCATCAACAGCATGCCCTTGGTATAAGGGAGCTGAAAGTTGTCAGGTACACGTGCTATACACTCATCGATGGCGGCGAGACCTTTTTCGGCAGCCTCAATACGTCCAGCCTCATCATTCATAGAGCTTGCGGCCACATCCTGATAGCGGCGTGCAAGGTTGAACAGGTCGTTGACCGAAGCATCGCCCATATCAATGAGTTGCTGCTGACTTGCAGCGGCCTCTTTGTACATCTTTGCTTTCGACTGGCTTTCCGAGAGGTTACGAAGCATATCGGCCTTGCTTTCCTCGGGAGCTATCTGCACAGCAGCCGCCATTTGGATGAGAGCCAACGAATCTTGTCCGAGAGCCTGCAGGGCGTTGCCGTACTGCACGTAGTCATTTGCAATAAATTTATCT
This sequence comes from uncultured Porphyromonadaceae bacterium, assembly GCA_947175715.1. GTDB lineage: Bacteria > Bacteroidota > Bacteroidia > Bacteroidales > Muribaculaceae > JAJPXC01. Next base: position 2,305 of record CAMWOD010000176.1, on the reverse strand, counting down.
TTTGCCTTGGGGTTGGCGAAGAATACTTCGGCATCCTTTACGGCCTGCTCGTAGTTTTTCATGTCCACCATATCAAGGAATTTCATACGCTCCATGTAGATATTGCCGGGATCTTCGCTAAGAATCTGGTTGGCCAGATCGTATGACTCCTGATACTTCTTACCGAAGTTGAGCAGACCTACATAACGTTGACGGTCTTTCTGGAATGAGTTGGGATTTTTGATGTATGTACCGTACTGTTCAGCAGCGGGGGTATAGTAGCGGTTGGCATAGTATGCCTCAGCGAGTTCACGCTGTGCCATGGCTGAGTTGGGCTCTACCTCAAGCAACTCTTTAAGACGCTCGATACTGTACTGGGGATTGATGTTCTCATAGAGCTTGGCGTACTTGATATACGACTCGGGGTGTACAATTTCGATGTTTCCGTCTTTGTCAGCCTCACGGTCAAAGTCCATCGCTGCCTCATATTTACCTGCGGCATCTCCCACATTCTCAGCCTTCACCATATCGGCCTGGAGAATATAGATAGTGGGCTCCTTGACATTCATTTTAGTAGCTTTCTCAAGGAGCTTGGTGATATCCTTATCGTAGAGCTGAGGATTTACGTTATAGTACACACGGGCAATCATTGTAAGGATCTCGGCGTCCTTCTTATCGATATTCTGAGCACGCTTGAAGTACTCCTCAGCCTCCTTTTTGTTCCCCTTCTTCAGCTCGATTGCACCCAGACCAATGTAGTTGTAAGGGCAGTCAGCGTTGGCGGCAACACCATCGTTGTAATACTTTGCTGCCTTTGACACATTACCGTTATCCAGTGCCAGCTGGCCTAAATAGTAGTTTGCAACGGCCTTGTCGGTTGAAGCATCGTTGAATGTGCGGTCAAGGATTATTTGAGCCTCATCGGGATAATTAGCGTTGTAGTAATCAACACCATCCTGATAGCCCTGTGCCGACATTGTGGCTGCGCCCGCCAGTAGCAATGCGCTTAACATCTTAATTCTCATTGTGTTGTTCTATTTTAGATTTATTATGTTAATGATTGGTTGAAAAAATTTTCTTATTTAGACTCACCCGCACCGGTGTCCCATACCTCCCAGCGTTTCAGACGTGCCGGAAGAATGCCAGTGGTAAGTATCAGCTTTTGCCCCAACTTGCCGGTGACAAATGAGTAGAAACTGTGGGCTGTAGTGCCAGGCACTCCCAGCGAGACCATATAAATAGGACGATATAGCGGATAAGTTCCGTCATAAATGTTCTGCTGATATGGATAATAGGCCACCAGTGAGTCGTCGGTGCGCACAGGCACAATCTTCACATCGTTGATGAAGTCATCGCTGGTAGTTTCGAGCAGTGTGGTATCCTCACGCTCAAGCATCTCCACACGCTCTTTTATCTCAAGCTTCGGGTGCTTTAAGTCATTAGTGAGCCATGCCACTCCTATCACACCTATGGCATTCTTGTTCTTTTTCACCACATCAAACACCATTGAGCTGGTATCTTCGGCGTATACATTCTCGCCGAAAGGCTTGCCATCAAGCACAGCAGTGCGCATATAGTTGGCTGTGCTCGAGCCCTGATTGTCGAACACCACCATTATGTTGCCTTCACCGCCGGGCACTACATCCTCCCATGAAGTCACTTGGCCCGAAAGTATCTCACCCAACTCGCCTACCGACAGATTTTCGATAGGATTGGAGGGATTTACCACAAGGGCTATAGCATCGACGGCAATCTGCTGCTGGTAGGGCGTGCGCTTTTGGCTCTTCAGGTAGCTTAGCTCTTTTTCGGTGAGCTGGCGCGTGATAACGGCGCCCTGTATATGGCCATGCAGCAGAGAGTCAATACAATCGTGCTCACTGATATAGTATGGCAGAATATTTTGCTGAGGATACTGGTCCTCAAACACTTCTATTTCCTGTTGGATAATATTCTCCATTGTCTCATCGCAAGCAAACACAGCGACTCCACCGGTTTTCGGACCATACTTGGTACAACCGGTGAAGGCCAATGCCCATACGAGGCATAATGATGTCAAAGCGATATACTTCTTCATATCGTACTACTTAAATTTATACCTGCGAGTCCACACCCGCTATTTGGCGATAAGCACGCCATATACCGTAGAGCACAAATATGCCACCACCTACCCAACGGAGCCAACTCCATGCAGGATCCCATTGGAAGAAGTTGATAAACAGCAGTACACCCATGCCCACATAGACTATCACCATGAAAATGGCAAAGATGGACTTAAATACCGTCGCCCAATTAACGCCCGACGACTTTTCTACTACTGTGCGAGATG
>CAMWOD010000175.1 GCA_947175715.1 uncultured Porphyromonadaceae bacterium | reverse complement strand
TGCCATTACTGCAGTTCTCATGGAAGTCACTTCGTTCGTTTATGTCGGTAGGTACGGGGGTGATGTTTACATCTTTTCTCAACACTCTCTTTCAAAATATCTATTCATTTTTCATAGGCAACCGTGTGGGCATGGTGTCGCTGGGCTACTACACCCAATCGGATAAGTGGAGCAAAATGGGAATTATGTCAATCAACCAGGTGCTCACTTCTTCGTTCTTGCCACTGCTTTCCGAAGTGCAGGATAATCGTGAGCGGTTTGCGCGCGTCACTGCAAAAACATCGCGTTTCACTGCCTATCTTGCCATTCCGGCGATGGGGTTCTGTATTGTGATGGCAACGCCGATTTTCCATGCCTTGTTTGGCTCGAAGTGGGATGCATCGATAGTGCTATTCCAATTGCTACTTGTGCGAGGTGTATTCTACTTGTTTACATCACTATATTCCAACTATATATTGGCATTGGGCCGAGCTAAGTTGATCGTAGCGATGGAGTCGCTGCGTGATGGTGTGGCGTTGGCGGCTCTACTGATCACACTCCCGATGATAGGGTGGACAGCGGCAGGCAATCCAGTATATGGCATAGAGATATTGCTTTGGGGTCAGATCGCAGCTGCCTTTGTAACATGGGTAGCCACAATGATAACAGCCACACGCCTAATTGACAGGCGCATGGCTGATTTCCTTATGGATATGTTACCTTATCTGTTCACAACAGCTGCCGCTATTGTGGCAATGTGGGCAATTTCGCTGATGATTAGTAATGCATGGTTGCTGCTTGCGGTGCAGGGATGCGTTGGTGTGGCAATCTATATAATTGTCAACTGGATCGCTAAGTCGAAAGTGCAAGCCGACGCACTCGAATATCTCTTAGGGCGTTTCCGCCGTCATTAATCGAAAATCTTATCCCAGTCTTTCCACACGGGGTCGTAGCCGAGAGCTGAAATTTCGGCCGCTACCTCAAGTGGCGTACGCTCGTCGCTCACGTGGAATTGCTCCAATGCGTCGGGAGTAGAAACATATCCCCCCGGCTCGGTCTTGCTACCCGCACTCATCGATGTGACACCGAGTTTCATCATGTTGGCACGAAATTCTGGTCGCTCACGGGTTGAATAGCTTATATCCACATCATTGTCAAGGATGCGAAAAGCGAATGTGAGTTGAGCCAGCTCTTTGTCGGTCATCACTACTCGGGGTTGATAGCCACCCTCGGCCGGGCACATGCGCGGGAAGTTGATGGAGTAGCGCGTGCGCCAATAGTTACGGCGCAGGTAGCTCAGATGGCGAGCCATCATAGTCACATCGGCACGCCAGTCCTCCAGACCTATCAGCACTCCCATCCCTATCTTATGTACTCCGGCCTGACCCATTCGGTCGAAGCCGTCGAGTCGCCATTGATATATCGACTTCATGCCACGGGGATGGTAGACACCATATCGGGCTGCATTGTAGGTCTCCTGGAAGCAGACAACGCCATTGAGTCCCGAGTGGGTGAGTCGCTCATAGTCACGTGCCTTCATGGGCATAACTTCGATAGTGAGATTGTTGAAGTAAGGGCGTGCCACATGAAGCACCTGCTCCAGATAGTCCACACCGTTGAGCGTGGGGTATTCACCCGAAACGATGAGCAGATTCTCAAATGGCCCCAGATGGCGTATAGCTTCGCACTCGGCCTTAACCTGCTCCATCGATAGCGTGGTGCGGGTCAATGGATTGTGGTGATTGAATCCGCAGTACACGCAATGATTGGTGCAGGCATTGGAAACGTACAGCGGGATGTACAGGGATATGGTCTTGCCAAAACGGCGCATAGTGATGTCGCGCGACAGTCTTGCCATATCTTCAAGATAGGGTACAGCCGCCGGAGATATCAACGCCATAAAGTCCTCCACACTGGGATGTTCATTGGTCAAGGCATCTTCCACGTCGCGTGCCCGGCGTGAGTTAATGAACCGAATGGTTTCGTCCCAGTCGTAATGTTTTATTTCGTCAGAAAACATGCTTGTCGCAGTCTTTGATTAGATTTTGTGATATACGCATGGCGCAGAAGTTAGGTCCGCACATGGTGCAGTAATGCTCGTCAAATTCTTGCGATGACACATAATATGACTTTGCGCGCTCAGGATCGAGCGATAGATTGAACTGATCTTTCCACCTGAATTCAAAACGGGCCTTCGACATTGCGTTATCGCGCACCTCGGCTCCTGGCAGCCGCTTAGCTATATCAGCTGCGTGAGCGGCTATCTTATATGTGATAACACCTACTCTCACATCTTCAAGTTCGGGTAGAGCAAGATGCTCCTTGGGTGTGACATAGCATATCATTGCTGTGCCGAGCCATGCAATCTGGGCTGCGCCGATAGCCGATGTGATATGATCATAGCCTGGAGCGATATCGGTGACGAGAGGTCCGAGGGTGTAGAAGGGTGCTTCGGCGCATTTGCGTACTTGTCGGTCCATATTCTCCTCGATTTTGTGCATCGGCACATGTCCGGGACCCTCGATAAGTACTTGAACATTGTGGCGCCATGCTATCTGGGTAAGCTCGCCGAGCACATCGAGTTCGAGGAATTGTGAGCGGTCGTTGGCATCGTGGATCGAACCTGGACGCAGGCCGTCGCCGAGTGAAACGGCTACGTCGTATTGCTCCAGAATTTGACATATTTCATCGAAATGAGTATACAGGAAGTTTTCCTCATTGTGAAGCACGGCCCATCGGGTCATGATAGAACCACCACGGCTTACAATGCCGGTGAGTCGTTCACCTACCATTTCGGCGTGTGCCTTGAGTGCTCCGGCATGTATAGTGAAATAGTCAACACCCTGTTCAGCTTGCTCAATAAGGGTGTCGCGGTAGATCTCCCAAGTAAGGTCTTCAACACGTCCATTTACCTTTTCAAGTGCTTGATATACTGGCACAGTGCCAACTGGCACGGGGCAATTGCGTATAATCCATTCGCGAGTTTCGTGAATATTGTCGCCAGTGGAGAGGTCCATCAGAGTGTCTCCACCCCAATAGCAGCTCCACACGGCTTTATTGATTTCCTCCTCGATACCCGACGACAATGCTGAGTTGCCGATATTGGTGTTGAGTTTCACGGCGAATTTTCGTCCTATAATCATCGGTTCAGCCTCGGGGTGATTGATGTTGGCCGGGATTATGGCACGTCCTGAGGCTATCTCGCTGCGTACAAATTCGGGGGTGATGTAGGTGGGTATGCCAAGTTGGGCATTATTGAGGTTTTCGCGTATGGCTACATACTCCATTTCGGGGGTGATGATGCCCTGTTGGGCTTTGGCCATCTGAGTGATGTGCTTACCCTCACGTGCCCGGCGGGGTGCGTGACGGTTGGGGAAGCGGATTGCATCAAGTGACTTGTCGGCCTCGCGCATGCGTCCGTATTCGCTTGTGATAGCGGGAAGCTGTTCAAGGTCGGAGTCGGCGTTCAGCCACTGGTCGCGCATCCTTGGCAAGCCCTTGTTGATATCGATTTTATAGTCGGGGTCGGTGTAAGGGCCGCTGGTGTCGTATACTACCACTGGTGCGTTTGGAGTAGTGATCTTATGGCCGTCGTCACCTATTTTTACAGTAGGTGTAAGGTTGATTTGGCGCATTCCAATGCGCATATCGGGGTAAAGTGTTCCGTTGACGTATATTTTTTGTGAGCCGGGATAGGCTTGAACGTCGATATTGTCTATTTGCATGATTAGTCAAGAAATGTAGTTAAAGGGGAAGTG